>BLMQ01000060.1:0-14165 GCA_011958095.1 Lactobacillaceae bacterium
CCATTGTTGTACTGCGTATTTGCTTTTTATGAAAGTAACTTAACTTATGTCACAGGCCCCTCTTTTAATTCCTAATTATTAACATGACTCACTTTAATTAAACGCGCAACGTTTTCTGCTGTTTGAGCAATATCAATAGGTGCATCTGCTAATGCTGTTTTTAATGGTTTAGCCCCTGCAGGAGTTGCAAAAATTGCATCGATGGCCGTGGATGAATATAGATCATTTACACCTTTACCAATATTTCCAGCCAACACAATTACCGGAGCAGTTGGAGCCACCTCTTTAGTTGCCTTAGCGACTCCATATGGCGTTTTACCAAATTTAGTCTGGAAATCAATTCCTCCTTCACCAGTAAAAACATAATCAGCGCCAACTGCCTTTTTTTGTAGTTGAGTTGCTTCAATCACTAATTCTACTCCTCGCTTCATTGTCGCACCGGTAAATGCTATCAACCCGGCTCCTAAACCACCGGCTGCCCCTGCACCTGCCGTTTGTTCAACGTCTGGCCCACCAGCTGCAACTATTTTTCGGGCATAATGATGAAGATTTTTGTCCAAGATGTTCACCATTTCTTCATCAGCTCCTTTTTGCGGGCCAAATACTGGGGCTGCCCCATTTTTTCCTGTTAATGGGTTGGTTACGTCTGATGCAATCTGAATATCTACATTTTTTAAGCGAGGATCTAATCCTCTAAAATCTACTTGCTCTAAACTTGCTAACTCACCACCGCCTAAACCAATTTCATGATTATCAGCATCCAATAAACGTGCTCCAAGTGCTTGGGCCATCCCCGCTCCGCCATCAACGGTTGCACTTCCACCAATTCCAATAATTATTTTTTTAATGTTATGATCAAGAGCATCCTTAATTAACTCGCCGGTACCATATGTAGTTGTAATAAGCGGGTTCGCAGTCTCCTTATTAACAAATTGAAGGCCACTTGCCGCCGCCATCTCAATCACTGCCGTTTCCCCATCACCTAATATTCCGTACTCAGCATTAACTAATTTATTTAATGGGTTGTGGACTTTAGCAATCATTTTCCGACCGTTAGTCGCATCAACTAAGGATTGAACAGTCCCTTCTCCTCCATCAGCCATTGGAACTAAAGCATACTCGACATTCGGAAACACTCTTTTGATTCCTTCTGCCATCACATTTGCTGCTTCTTTTGCTGTTAGTCCGCCTTTAAATGAATCTGGGGCAATTACAAATTTCATCACTGATCATCCTTTCATTTATAGTAAATGCAAAAAGCCATACAAGATAGTTGCGGTTAACATTGCGGAACCTCCAACTAAGAATTCATAAAAAATACCTTGCGATCGTTCTTTAATATCCATATGCATTGCATTCGCTGTAACATGGAAATAGTTTCCTTGTGGTAATTGGTCAATGACAATCGCCCCAGTATGAACCATTGCAGCCGCTGCAAGTGGTGCAACACCAAATCCTAAAATAGACTTGGCAAAAGAACCAGTAGCTAAAATAACACCCGTAGAGGTTGAAGCAGTTGCTCCGGCCATGAGAATACCAGAAAGTGGTGCTAATAAGACACCAGGCACATGACTTGCCTTAATAAGATCGATTAATAACTCTGGGAAAGTAGACGCGGTGATAGTAGCACCAATTGCACCTGCACCAATTAAAATCATTACTACACCAGTCATTCGACTAACACCAGTCTGAGCATAACTCTTAATCTTCTCACCTTTTCCCATTGCTAAAGCACCTATTATTGCTGCAAATGGCAAAACATAGGTAGCATCTAAATTTACCTTTGCTAATAATGGTAAATGACAAATAGTTCCAATTGGTCCTAATAAAAGTAAAACTATTGCAATAACAGGAGCAACGATGGCTTGTTTAAACGTCGGCAAATCACTTTGCTTGATTGTTGTACTATCTTCAAGATCTTGTTCTAAAACTGCCCTACCTTTTTTGCGGATCATTCTAGCTACAACAACTGTAACTATTAAAGCGATTACGGCAGGAATAAAATCAGCAATCATTACTTGACTCAGCTCAAGACCAAATCCCTTTGCCGCTGCAATTGTATTTGCATTTGGTGAGATTATGTTACCTGCCTTGCCTCCACCAGATAAGGCAACCAATAAAGATAATTTTGAAATATGCATATTGCGACCAACTTCAAGGGCAATTGGTGCAACAATTAAAACAGCAACCGGGATAAAGACCCCCACAGCTGTAATTACCATCGTTGCAAGAGCTAATGCAAAAATAGCTAACCGATCACCAAATTTATTAACGATCGTCCGTGCAAGGGTTTCAGCAGCCCCAGAATCCATCATAACGCCAGCTAACATTCCTGCCGCTAATACTCGAAGGACCGTTCCCATTACACTTTGTTCACCTTTAACCAAAATATTAATAGTTCCTTCTAAACCAGCCCCACCAATAGTGGCGCCGACAATGGCTCCTAATAATAACGAATATACTGGATCTAGTTTTCGTAAAATCAAAAAAATCGCAAGTGCTAATCCTATTAATGCTCCCCACCAAGAAATCATTTTATAAACCTCCTCTTTGATTACTAGTAAAGAAATACTAAAATAAGATAAAACATCACAAGAAACAACATCCCTTTGTCACCGTTTACATTAACCTTTAAACAAACTTATAACAAGTTACGTTTTGCACAAAAATTATTATGCATCTTGTACATAGTTCCTATTATCAAAATATTAAAGGAGAAAAATAATGGAGCTCAAACCAAAACTTGCACAATCAATTGTCGATCATATGATGACGCAAATACCATATAACATTAATATTATGAATAAGAAAGGTTATATCATCGCCAGCGGTAACAAAAGTAGGATAAATACTTTACATGTTGGAGCTGTCGATGCGATAAAACAGCGAAAAACACTACCAATGGATCAACAATATGGAAATCATGGGCAACCAGGCGTTAATATGCCTTTAAAATTCAAAAATGAAATTATCGGTGTTGTTGGAATTACTGGTGACCCTAATAAAGTTACTCCCCTAGCATCATTGCTAAAAACAGCAGTCGAGCTCTTGCTACAGCAAAAACAAGAAAATGAACAAGAACACGAAATTGAAAAAGTTAAACAAAGATTTATTTATAGGTGGATTAATGTCAGCAAGTATCAAGATCCGCAACTTGATAGTGAACTAGTTGAGGAAGCAAATCGTCTAAATATAAATTTAGCAAAACAACGACTTGTAATAGCAATTGCCGGGAGTTCTAAAATAATCAAAAACCTTAAACTAGATCAGAAAACAATTATTTTTTCTCTTACTAATCACATTGAGTTGATTATCCTCAGTTCAAAGCACCAAGAAACATATATTCAACAAAAACTTGAACATCAAGAAATTGAATACGGTATCAGTAATTGGGGTAATTTGCTTGGTAGATTAGCGGAGCAAGCAGTTGCAACACTGCGATTAAGTAGTATTTTTGGAAAACCATCATTTAGACATTACTCGCAAGTCTCTTTTATTAAACAGGTATTAGATAGTGATTTAAATTTAATAGCAGTTAATGATCAATATGAAGCCTTGCTAAAAAGAAAAGATGGGAAAGAATTGATCGATACAATCCGTGAGTTTATTAAGTGTAATATGAGCGTGAATCAAACTGCACATAATTTATTTGTACACCGTAATACACTCAATAATCGATTACTTCGCATAAAAAAACTTTTTGAACTAGATCCTAAAAATACTGAAGACTTATTTCAACTTTTTATTGGCTACATCTCTTTTTACTATCGACAAACTTTATAACCATACAAAAAATACTCCCTATATTCAGAGAGTATTTTTTATTATGATTATAAAATTTTAAACTAACCCATTTGCGACTAAACGTTCTGCATTTTCAACGGTATTCCAAGCAGCCCCTTTAAGGAGATTATCAGCAACAACCCACATATTAAAGGAACCAGGATTTTCTTCATCTGCACGGAGACGACCAACAAAAGTGTCACGCTTGCCAACAGCATTAATTGGTTGAGGATAAACCTGGTGCGCAGGATCATCCTGCAGAACTACCCCGGGAGCGTCCTTTAAGACTGCCCGCAATTGGTCAACAGTTACCGTTGGATCGTCAACAGTAAAGTAAATGGATTCTCCATGAGCAATTGGGACAGGTACCCGAACACAAGTGGCAGTAACCTTAATATCCTTAGCGTCCATATCGTTTAACATGATCTTCTTTGTTTCATGGATCATCTTCCATTCTTCATGGGAGTAACCATCCTCTTCAAAGACATCGATCTGGGGCAATAAATTAAAAGCTAATGGGTAATGCTTCTTGTCACCCTTTGTTGGCAAAATCTTGGCATCTGCTTGCATGTCTTTACCATCAAGGTAGTCTTGAGTTTCTTGTCGCAATTCATTTAAAGCTGATTGGCCTGCTCCTGAAGCCGCCTGGTAAGTTGAAACAATAATTTGATTCAATCCAAATGCTTGGCGGATTGGTTCCAATGCTACCACCATTTGAATTGTCGAACAGTTAGGATTAGCAATAATTCCGTGATGATTTTTTAATGCCTCTTCATTTACTTCTGGAACTACTAGCGGTACATCGGGTTCCATCCGAAAAGCACTCGTATTATCAACACAAACTGCTCCCCGTTTTACTGCTTCTGGAAGGAACTTTTTTGATACTGATCCACCAGCAGATGAAAGCACAATATCAACCCCATCAAAAGAATCAGGTGTCGTTTCTTCAACAGTGATCGGTTGACCCTTAAATGATAATTGCTTACCAGCTGACTTAGCGGATGCCAGTAATTTCACACTCTTTACCGGAATTGTTGATTGTTCCAATTGTTGAATCATCCGTGTACCAACCGCACCAGTAGCACCCAAAATTGCGACATTATATTCTTTACTCATCTTAGTTCCTTCTTTCAACCTATCCTAAATTATTCATAAAATTTTGTAACCGTTCAATCGCCGTATCAATAACAGAATCTGCTGCTGCATATGATAAGCGAATGTATCCTTCTCCACCAGGACCAAATGCATTCCCGGGAATTACGCCAACTTTAGCTTCGTGGGCTAATTTACGAGCAAAGGCGAGATCATCCTTCCCAAATTGAGCAGGGATTTTAGCAAAAATATAAAATGCGCCATCTGGCAATGCAATTTCAAAGCCCATCTTTCGCATTGCACTCGCAAGTTTATCTCTCCGTTGACGATAGGCCCGCTTAAATTCTTGCGGATCATCATCCCCGTTTTCTAACGCTTCAATCGCTGCCGCTTGAGCAGTGTCATTTGGGCACGTCACCATAAATGAATGCATCTTTGACATCGTTGAAATAAATTCTCCCGGGCCAGCCACATATCCTAAACGATAACCCGTCATTGCATGTGATTTTGATAAGCCACTAATCAGAATTGTCTGCTCAGGCAAAAGCGTCGCAAGTGAATGGAATGGTTGATCGTACATCAATGAACTATAAATCTCATCAACAATCGCATAGATGTGGTGATCTTTAATTACTTTAGCCAATGCTTTTAGCTCTTCTTCAGTGTATGAACGGCCAGTTGGATTATTAGGATAATTTAAGAGAACGGCCTTTACTGCCGGACCCTCTTTTGCTAATACCTCTTCTAGTCTTTCAGCGGATAGCAAAAAGCCCTCATCAGCAGTATTAACTTTGATCGGTTCAGCACCAGTTAGGGAAACACTCGGGAAATATAGCGAAAATGCTGGAGTGGGAATAATTACTTTATCTCCCGGATTTAACATTGCAAAAGTTGTCGCAGTTACCGCTTCTGTTGCCCCAATCGTTACTACAATTTCGGTTTCAGGGTCATAGTAAACATGACGACTCTGCTCAAGATATTTACTAATCGCTTTGCGTAATTCAATCTTACCCTTGCTTGGTGAATAGTGGGAATCATCATTTTGAATACTTTCAATTGCTGCCTTCTTAACGTGATCTGGCACAGCAAAGTCCGGTTCACCAAGTGTTAATTTTACTAGTCCAGGAACGGCAGAAATTTCTTCATCAAATGCGCGAATCTGTGCTGGCGGAACAGCTGCCAAATGACTATTTACGGTGGTTGCTAATTCAGCATGGAGTCTTGGCATTTTTTCACCTTCTTATAAAATATTTTCTAAACCAATTACCAATTTTGATAATCCATCAACCTTTTCCAGAGCAACCTTAACCCCATTCATAAAGGATTGACGGTCAAATGAGTCTTGGCGGATAGTTAGGGCCTCGCCATCCCCACCAAAGAGAACTTGTTCGTGAGCAATGTACCCTGGAAGTCGAACAGCATGAATCCTAATTCCATGGTAGTCGCCACCCCGCGCACCAGTTAAACTCTCTGTTTCATCAGGATTTGTCTCATGTGCAGGACGAACTTGATCGATCAACTTTGCGGTACTCAAAGCCGTTCCCGATGGGGCATCTTTTTTATCACCATGATGCATTTCAATAATTTCAACGTCCGGGAAATATTTAGCCGCTTCCTGAGCAAATTTCATAAGAAGAACTGCCGACATCCCAAAATTAGCAGCGATCAATCCACCCACTTGTTTTTCTTCACTGAGGCGCACCAGGTCTGCTTGTTGTTCATCGGTTAAGCCGGTCGTTCCAACAATCGGCCTCATTCCGTGTTCAAGCGCAAACTTAACATTCTGATAAACAGCACTTGGCAAGGTGAAATCAATCCAAATATCAGCAACGCCATCTTCAATTTCATCCAAAGTTTGATAAGGATGAACAGATGATGCAAGGTGAAAATCAGCCATATTCTCTTTTGTTAAGGTTGGTGCAAGCGCAGCGGTAATTTCAAACCCAGCGAGTGAGTTCACTAGATCAACTGCCTTTTGTCCCATTGCTCCAGTCGCACCAGCAATTAAAACTTTTTTCATGCTTTATTCCCCCAAATTTAAAGGTAAGTTCTTAGTAGTCAGTGAATTAGTAGGTAATGATAAGGCAGCCTCTAATTCGCGTTTTTCTTCTTCATTTAATGGAAGAATTGGTAAGCGACAACTACCAACGTTAAAACCTTGCGCATTCAAAACCGCTTTAACTGGTGATGGTGATGGGAACATAAACAAAGCAGCCATCCGGGGAGTTAACCACCGTTGCAACTTACCAGCAGTTTGATAATCGCCTCGGTATAGTGAGTCATACATTTGGCGCATTTGATCGACATAGGTATGGGAAGCAACCGAGATAACCCCATTTGCTCCTAAAACCCGGGCAGTTAGAGCTTGTGCATCTTCACCCGTGAAAACTGCAAAATCAGGGTCGCGGTGTTCAACAATGTATTCAAGTTCTTCCAAAGATGTGCATTGTTTTACAGCGGCGATATTTTGATGGTGAGACAATTCTACTACGGTTTCCTGAGCCATCTTTACCCCTGTACGACCAGGAATGTTGTAAATGATGATTGGGAGGTCAACATTATCCGCAACTGCTGTGAAATGAGCAACCATTCCCCGTTGGTTAGGTTTGTTATAAGGAGGAACAACAACAAGAGCATAATCGATACCGTTAATTTGCGCAACCTCATTAGTAAAGGCAATCGTTTCCTTAGTATTATTGCTTCCAGTTCCAGCAATAACCGGAACCCGTCCGTTTACAATTTCACCGAAATGTTTGTATAGCTCAACTTTTTCATCATGAGTGAGTTCTGGAGTTTCCCCAGTAGTCCCCCCGATAACAAAACCATTACTCCCATGTTCAATTAAGTAATTTGTCAAATATTCTAAACGACCATAGTCAATATTTCCCTCATCATCAAAAGGGGTTACAATTGCCGTCATTAAGTCTGCATTTTGTAATAATGTCATATTATTTCCTCCATTATTTGTTCCCTATTAATTTTGCATCCGATATTCAAGAAAACCAGTAATCGCATCTACTCCACGTTTAATTGCTTTTTCATTGGGGGTAAGGGTGGCCGAATGTAATTGTGAATCATCTTCAACCCCAAGCCAAAACATGGTTCCCGGAAATTTAGCCAGTAAGTAGCCAAAGTCTTCCCCAGTCATTGCTGGTTCTGTTTCGATAAAGTTTACGGTTGGTGTTTCTTCCATATAATGGATAAACCGTTTTGTTAATTCTGGATTATTCTCTACTGGCCAATAGCCACCCTGATTTAATTCAAGGGAAACATCCATGTTAAAACTACGTCCGATTCCTTCACATACGTCCTTCAAGCGTTCATCAATAGTTTCAATCATCGTCTGCGTTAGTCCCCGAATCGTTCCTTCAATCCGCGTATGTCCAGCGATAACATTTCGAATCGTCCCGCCGTCAATCTTTCCTAAGGTAATTACACCACTTTGAATAGGATCGATACTCCGTGAAATCACAGTCTGCACTTGAAGAATCAATGAGGCTGCCGCAACGACCGTATCATTAGCATCTTGGGGATATGCCGCATGACCGCCCTTACCATTGAGGTCAATATTAACTTCCGTGGTTCCCGCAAACAAGGTTCCCATCCGACAGCCAATCGCTCCCGCTGGCAAATCAGGATTATCATGCAAACCGTAAAACTCATCTGGTTTCCACTTTCCACTAAACAAGCCCAGTTCATATGCCCGCTTTCCACCATTTTCGCTTTCTTCGGCCGGTTGGAAGAAAAACAGGATATTATCTTGCGGCTGGTGTTCACTAAAATAACTCAATACGCCTAATGCAACCGTCATATGAATGTCATGACCACAGGCGTGCATTATTCCCGGATGAGTTGATGAGTATGGCAAGCCTGTTTGTTCCTCAACTGGTAAAGCATCGATGTCTGTTCGATACCCAATTGTTCGTTGCGGATTCTGCCCATGAACTAACACCATGAGAGCAGTTGGTAATTCCTTAAAGGTACGAACTTCTAAAAAGGCTTGGTTAAAACTAGCAACCGTCTCAACTAAGTATTGGTGGGTGTCAAATTCCTGGAGAGCCAGTTCCGGAATTTGGTGGAGATGACGACGAATTTGAATTAATTCTTCTTCTGTTAACATCTTCATCCTCCTAGAGCTTCCGTAAATCGTCCTCTAATTCAGTCTTACCAGCAGTTTGGTCATCAACATTCTTAATAAACTTAGCAGGAACTCCCGCAACCATCGTATGAGGGGCAACGTCATGAGTAACAATTGCCCCAGCAGCAATGACAGCTCCTTCTCCTACATGAACCCCTTCAATTACCACCGCATTGGCGCCAATCATTACATTGTCATCAATGCGGACTGGTTCAGCTGAAGCCGGTTCAACAACTCCAGCTAATACAGTACCAGCACCAATATGACAGTGGCGACCAACAATTGCACGGCCACCAAGAACTGCCCCCATATCAATCATCGAATCGGCACCAATTTCAGCACCAATATTAATTGTTGCGCCCATCATAATGACAGCATTGTCACCAATAAGCACTTTATCGCGAATAATTGCTCCCGGCTCAATGCGGGCATTAATATTCTTCAAATCAAGCAAAGGAACTGCTGAATTACGCGCATCGTTTTCCACATGGTAAGATTCAATCGCTGAACTGTATTCCTTTAATAATGGTTCGATAACTGTCCAATCACCGAAAATAACACCCGTATGCTGTTCAAGAAATGTTTCTACTTCTGCGGGAAATTCTAAATCACCCAAATTTCCTTTAAGGTAGACCTTTACCGGTGTCTTCTTGGGTGCGTTACTAATGTAGTTAATGATTGTTTGTGCATCTAATTCAGCCATAATTATTTACCTCTTTCTTCCTTTATATATGTCAAATTATTGTTGGTATGGTTCATCCAAATGAATTAAATCATCATAGGTTTCTCGTTTAATTACAACCTGAGCTGTGCCTTTTTCTGCAAAGACAACTGCTGGACGAGGATTCCGATTATAATTTGAAGCCATTGAATAGCCATAAGCACCAGTATCAAGCATTGCCAAGACATCTCCTGGTTTCGTAGCCGGTAATGCCTGATTCTGACTGAGGATATCACCAGACTCGCAATACTTTCCTGCCACCCGAACATGTTCAACCAATTCTGCCCGAGGATTATTTGCTAAGACCGTTTCATATTGTGCTTCATAAAGTGCTGGACGAATGTTATCGCCCATCCCGCCATCAACTGTTACATATGGCTTCAATCCTGGTACATCTTTACGTGATCCAACAGTATAAAGATTATAGCCAGCAGGCCCCGCGATTGAACGTCCGGGTTCTATCCAGATTGCCGGCATGGCAAGGTTTGTTTCTTTAATTTCAGTTTTGATGGCCTTAATAATTGCTGCCACAAATTCTTCTGGAGCAAGTGGTGTATCATCTTTTACATAACGAATTCCAAAGCCACCTCCAACGTTGATCACAGCAGCTTGGTAGTTGAATTTTTCTTGCCAGTGAGCGGCAACTTCAACTAACTTCTTAGCTACTCCTTCAAATCCCGCAAGTTCAAAAATCTGTGAACCTATATGGGCATGTAATCCTTTCATTTGCATCCGAGAATTTTCAAGAACTTTTGCTAACGCCTCATCTGCCTGTCCTGATTGAAGGTCAAATCCAAATTTACTGTCAACTTGACCAGTTTGAATGTACTTATTTGTATGAGCAGAAATTCCAGGAGTAATTCGCAACATCACATCAACATGCGCATCATGCTCTTCCAAAACGTCTGCTAGCAATTCAATCTCATGAAAGTTATCAATCATGATTGTTCCCACGTGATGGTCAATTGCCATTTCCAATTCTTCCCGTGATTTATTGTTTCCGTGAAAACTAACATTAGCCATTGGAAAGCCCGCTTTGATTGCCGTATACAATTCACCACCAGAAACAACATCAACATGCGCACCTTCTGCAGCAACCACTTGATACATTGCGATTGCTGAAAAAGCTTTACTAGCATAGCTAACCGCATAATCAACATTATTTTCTTCAAAAACCCGCTTAAATGCTCGAATCTGTTGACGAATCTGTTGAACATCATAAACAACTAATGGGGTACCAAACTGATGAGCTAAGTCAACCGCATCACATCCCCCAATCGTTAGATGACCAGCGGCATTTAATTGTTGATCAGTAATCTGTTCGTTCATTTGTAATTCCTCCATGAGATTTGTAGTAAAGAGGCTATAAAAAAATCCACTGTCTGCGCAAACAAACAGTGGAATTCACTTATCCATTCTGATTTGTCGATAGCGCAACGCAGGCTCTTATTGTCCCGCGACAGTCCGTAGCTTATTCAACTACGACCCAGCTACTTAATGTGCCAAACTAAGCGCTTCGGCAACTTCCCTGTTCAACTAACCTCAATGTCTTGGCGGACTAAATTAGTTTACTAGTGTCGGTTGCGCCTCTTCGATTTATACATAGCTTATAAGTCTTTTATGAGAATGTCAATACAAATAATTAAATTTAAAAAAGTTTTTTTAATCCATTAGATGTAAGAAAGTTAATTTCACTAAACTTTCGTAACTTAAAAGCTTGCATGTCACCTCCAATGTGTTAGAATTCGATTAAATTATTTTAGAGATAAATTAGCAACCCTAATTATCTCAAAGGAGTATTTTTAGTATGAAAGTTGTAAAGTTTGGTGGAAGTTCTCTGGCTAATGGAGAAGCCTTTCAAAATGCAATTAATATTATTACCTCGGACCCCCAACGCCGGGTAATTGTCACCTCTGCGCCGGGCAAACGTTTTGCCGATGATATTAAGGTTACTGACTTACTGATTAAATATGCCCAAACAGTAATTGCAGGCCAAGACCCTCAAGAAATCATTGAACAAATTTTAAATCGATATCAAGAGATTGCTGCTTATTTTGGCTTACCAGCAGATAAATTAATTCCGCTAGCCGAACGACTGGAAGGCCTCCCTAACCATACGTATCCAAATGATAACTATCTCTTGGCCGCTTTCAAAGCTCATGGTGAACGCTTAAATGCCCAACTAATGACCATCCTTTTGCAGCATTTAGGTTATGAAGCACGTTTTGTGACACCAAGTGAAGCTGGTATTATCGTTACTGGAACTCCCAATAATGCTAATGTTATCCCAGAAACATATGCAAACTTGAGTCATTTTACGTTTAATGAGAACGAATTATTAATATTCCCCGGTTTCTATGGTCTCACCCTTGCCGGACACATTGCTACTTTTTCCCGTGGCGGTTCTGATATCACCGGTGCGATTCTTGCGCGCGGTCTTCACGCCTCCACTTATGAAAATTTCACCGATGTTGATGCTATTTACTCAGCCAATCCACAAATTGTCGATCATCCGCAACCAATTACAACCATGACTTACCGAGAAATGCGGGAACTATCTTACGCTGGTTTTTCCGTCTTTCACGATGAAGCACTGATTCCTGCCATTCAAGGAAATATTCCAATCAACGTTCTTAATACTAATGATCCTGAAAAGCCGGGAACAATGATTGTTCCTGATAAAGATTTCCAACCAAGCGACATTGTAACGGGAGTCGTGAGCGGAAAACACTTTGCAGCCCTCTACCTGCATAAATATCTCCTTAACAAGCAAGCAGGTTTTACTCTTCGGATCCTTGAAATTCTCGCAAAGCACAACGTCTCATACGAACATATGCCTTCAGGAATCGATGATATAACAATTATCCTTGATCGGAATGCAATTAATGACCAATTAATCGATACCATCTGTAATGAAATTCAAGAAGAGATTAATCCTGACCGTTTAGAATGGATTGACAATTATGCAATTACCATGGTTGTTGGTGAAGGTATGCGTAATCGCACGGGGGTAATCGATGATATTTTAATGCCCCTAGCTGAAAAACACATTGCGGTTCCCATGATTAATCAAGGAGCTTCACGAATTGCAATTATGATTGGGACATACAACGAAGATGCAGATGAAGCTGTTCGAGCTATTTACCATCGCTTTTTTGCAAATTAGGAGGAAATATTTATGGTGCAATTATTAAAAGTACACGGATCACAAAATGCCTTTTTTATTCTTGACCAAACACAATTGACTACTCCCCTTACCGATAAAGAACTAGTTTCATTTACCCGAAAAGTAACTGATACACAAAATGACGTTCTCGGTGGTGCTGATGGCGTTTTAGTTGTTAACCATCCAACTAGACCAGGATCGGTAGCACAAATGCGGGTAATTAACGCAGATGGCAGCGAGGCCTCAATGTGCGGTAATGGTTTAAGAACGGTTGCTCGTTATGTAGCAAAACGTGATAATTTAACCGATTTTAAAGTCGATACAATGAATGCTAGTCTTCGTGTTCGTCAGCATGAAGACCTTGCACCCGGAGTTCCTGCTTTTGCCGTTGAAATTTCACCAGTAAAGTTTGACCGCACTGCTTTGCCATTTGATAATCTTGGCCATGAGCGCCTGTTAGACACCCTTGTCCCTGAATTATATCCTAGTCTTCGTTTTTCAGCCCTTGCTGTTCCTAATCCCCACTTAATTAGTTTTGTTAGTATGGAAGAACTAAATGGCCCAGCACTTGAAGAATTAGGTATACGGTTAAATAGTGATAATCCTTACTTCAGTGACGGGGTAAATGTTAACTTTGGCCATATTCTCGGTCATAACAAACTCTTTGTAAAAACATTTGAACGAGGAGTTGGCTTTACGAATGCTTGCGGGACAGGTATGTCTGCCACTAGTCTCGCTTTAGCCCTCACTCATCCAGACGCAGCATCATTTAATGAACCAATTAGTGTTTATAATCCTGGTGGCATGGTCAAGACAATTCTTCACCGTGATAACTACAACTACTGGATCGAATTAATCGGTAATGCTACGTTTACTCATACTCTTACCGTAGATGAATCATCTTTACACGCAGTCGATCTAGCTGACCTTCGTAAAAACGTTGTCGAAAGCAATGAAAATCAAGCTTACCAGACATTCGTTGACTCATTATCATTTTAATTTAATCATTTAATCGAAAAAACCGAGGTTAAGAAATTTCTTAGCCTCGGTTTTTTTCACTTATTCGATGTGACAAACAATAAATTAATTATTCTTTACGACGCTTTTACCAAATGCCAATAAGCCTGCAACTCCTAAGGCAAGTAAACCTAAGATTCCTTCATGCTTTAATTGTTCATTGCCAGTTTGCGGTAATTGAGCAGCTTGTTTTTGTGCCGCAGGTGTGATGGCATTAGCGTTGTTTACATTGCTTGTGGTAACTGAAC
>BLMQ01000061.1:0-14758 GCA_011958095.1 Lactobacillaceae bacterium
GGATGTCCTCAATTTCATAGCCGTTATGGATTAACATATCAAAAACATCAGCAAGTCTTTTATTATCTTTGGGGATGTCAGTAGTTGATATTCCGTTTAAGTAGTTGAATAGACTGTTAATACTGTCTTGATTGTCGTTAATGTCTGGTTGACTATTAACCACACCATTATCTCCACTAGGTAGTCCACTATCTCGTCCACTTTCCTTAGTAGCATTATTCTCTATAGAGGAAGTAGAGCTGCCGTCGTTAAGAAGAATTTCCCCCATACCCCCATTAGAAGAACTGTTTATATACTTGTAGTTATTTTCTTTGTTGATCTTTTCTTTGCTGTTCTGAGCTGTACTGTACTGTTCTAGTCTACTCTCATCTATACTATTCTTATCTATACTAGGCGAACCTTTTGTATTGTTTGTGTTTACATTATGTTTACCGGTCGTATTCTTTTTGTTTACCATAGCGTTTAATCGTTGCTGTTGTAAGGATTTAAGATTTATCTTGCGACTGCGATTTTTTGTTTCTACCCAATCATCTAATGATAAAGCTATATTTTCATCTGTAGGATCGATTGTGTATCTAAAATCAGTACGAATAAATACTCTTGCAGATAGATTTAATAAAGAAGTACGTTTGTAGTGTGTTAATTGCTCTGTATTTAACCAGTCAACAATTAAATAGGCATTTTCTAGTTTGATGATTAAATTATTATCTTCTAACTTCTTATAGTCTTCATCGGTTGGTTTATCCATTAAGTTAACCATTGCAAAATCGGTACAAAATCCGTCATCATCTGCGTATAATACTAAGTCATCGTATAGAATTTTAGTTGTTGACGGTAAATTGAGAAAAGCTCCACTTTGATGTATTTCTTTGCTAATCATTCTACGTTGTGCCATTTTAACACCTCACTTAGCGTTATCGTTGTTTTCGATTAGAGCTTTAACGGATTGTTCAAGTTGCTTCTGCGCTTGTTTAGTTTCACTAGTAGTAGCAGATGAAAGGGCCAATAATTTGGTAGCTAAACAATTAGCTCTCTTCTTTTCGCTTTCGTCTGTGCTAGGGTACTCGGTTAGTAATCTAATATTATCTTCTAGTAAGTCGTTCAGTGTCTGCGATAATCCTAAAATGGTATCAAGAATAATGTTTGTGCTTTCTACTTGGTCGATAGTGTTTTTCATGATTAATTTCTCCAATGTTGGGGATGATTTCCCTATTCTTAGTGTTATTTATGTTAGAATAAGCAAAGCAACGGGCTTTATCCGTTGCACTTATTCTTTTGTTGCTGTTAAATGCTAACTACTTTGGTCGGTGAGTAGCATTTGACGGCTTTTTTCGTTTGCCAAAGAATAACTTTTCTTTCTGTTCGCTAGTAAGATGTCGCTTCTTACTGATAATCACATTACTATCAGCTAAATCACCCTCAATTATTATTGGCTTTTGAGTATCTTTGCTGTATTCAATGCGTTCAAAGTCCTTAATGCGAGAAAACCATTTTTTAACGTGCTTAGGGTCGTTAGTGTATAAGTGCCATTTACCAGTAATTGCATCATGACTAATAATTGTTTCCCGTTCTTCACGAGGTGCCGTTTTTACATACTTCATTATTCTTTCATCCTTTCAGTTGCAACGGTGATTTTTACAATCTAATTTCTAACGTGGTTAATTCTATTGATTGAAATAATTAATAGTAGATATTCCTTTCTGTACTGGAGAATTTCAGAAATAAATGGATATTATGGTTTGAGCTTTGCATTACTGATAACCTGTGCCCGTTTTGTCATTACCATAATTTGTGAAGTGAGGGGTGCAAGTGCTGTGCTTCTTTCCTCATCGTTGGTTATGATGAAATATCCATTGTTAGGATGTTCATATCTAGCGCCAATCGGTTGATGATGTAACACAATTAAGCGATTAATGGTTCCCCGAACTCTGCGACTGCTCCATCCAGTAAGTTTAATTAACTCTTTAAGTGGTCGTTCCATCCCCTTAGGCAATAAATCCAATAAGCGTTGTTCTTCCTTGTCCAACTTTTCCATGTAATTCATACCTCCAAACAATTCTTTTAGCTTTTAACGTTTCGTTAGAAGCCTATTTTGTTAATAAAACAACTGCGTTAATTGCTATTAGGACAACTGGCAAAGTCGCTAGATAAGCCCAAACTCTTTCACTTGGTGCTGTGTCCCAATAACTTAATATGTGTTTATCAATAACTGATAATAATTTCATGATTGTTACCTCCATAAGCTTTCATGCTGGCAAGCTGTAATATTCTAATTGTTTAGCTTATGTTTACCCATCCACTTATCTAAATCAGTACGGTTATAGCGCCTTACTCCTTCAATCACTATTACGGGGATGTCCTTATAGGATTTTTCCCATTCATTTAAGGTATTAGGCGAAACATGTAAATACTTGGCGGTCTCTGTCTTAGTCATATAAGGACGGAAACCGTCTTTTTCTTTTGCACTAATAACCGCTTGATTTATTGCGCTTTGTGCCATTGTTATAATGGCGCCTTGTAAATCATCCGGTAACTTCATTTCTACAGTGCTATCCATGAAAATCATCCCCTTTACTTGTCTTGGGTTGCTGCTGTGGTACTGTCTTTAATATCTGCTGTGGCGTACTCGTCAATGAGCCAATCGCTTAGTTTGCGGTAAGTAGTAGGGCTAACTGTTCGAGCGTTTTCAGTAAAAATATTGTAAATAGTTCGTCTGCTTAGTCCTACTTGTCGAGCTAAACCAGCAATGGATAAGCCAAGTTCACCCCGTTTTCGTTTGATTGCGATTACTTGCTTATTCGATAATTTCATTTTTTGGCCTCCTTAAATTTACAATTTTCGTAAATCATATTAATTTACATTTTTTGTAAAGTCAAGTAACTATTTACACAATATGTAAAATACTTTATGCTATAACTTAGAAAAGGTGGTGAAATCGTGACTGCAAATAATCGAATAAAGGAATTACGTAATAAAAAAGGACTTTCGCAAAAAGAATTTGCAAAAGCCTTTAGTGAATTTGTTAAAGAAGATAGTGAAATAAAACCTGTTAGTTATGCGACAATATCCAGATGGGAAAGAGGAGAAAACGAGCCTAAACTAGAAACTTGGGTTAAACTTGCTGATTTTTTTAATGTTCCCGTTCCTTATTTACAAGGTATAACCTTTAAGGGTTTCAAGTTTGGCAGCAATGATAGCTTTGAACAGATAGCTTATGATTATGGACTACTGGACAATTATGCGGAATTTGCGAATAACATAAGTGAAGATAAACGTAAGACAATTTCGGAAGCTGTTATTCTTTTCAAGTCAACGATAATACAACTTTTGGAAATGGATAATCGTTACAAGAGCGATACATACCAAGAGTATTTAAAGAGTTTGATAGGTGTAGTTTCTTTCTTGAGTGCAAGCATAAATTCAGTCAAAATTGGTAATGAAAAGCAACGTCAAAAAGTGATGAAATGTTATATAAAAGGCATTAAAAAATTTGCTGAATATGTGTCAAAAAGTTCTATAGCTGATTTGGTGCTTGACAATAAGGACGGCAAAGACAAATAACCATTGTTTCAGTTGCTATGGCGTCAATATAGCCGTTTAATGTCAAGTTTTGACAGGTTCTATCCTGCAAAACCAATATACACACTAATAGCACCACTGCTATATTTCCCAAAAATTGGGGGCATCTGCTCAAAAATGATCCTATGTTTAACTAGCCGAAAATTCGGCTGATTACATCTGCACAAAATTGTGCATATCTTACTCACCTCAATTTTGGGGCGAGTACATCCCTTTTTGGTGGCTGAAAATTCAGCTACGAAACTCAAATACATACCTCCAATATTCCATGCTGGCAAGCTGTGCGAAACGAGGTAATTAATTATGAGTTATGCAAAGAAAGCTAAAAAAGGTTATTACGGAATAGCTGAATATAGAGACAATGACGGCAAACGTCACCAAAAATCAGCAGGGTGTTTTAAGCTAAAAAGAGAAGCAATTAAAGCTGCTCAAAAATTAGAAGATAAATACAGCCATGTAAATATTGATATGCAAGCTGTCACTTTTGCTGATTACTACCAAAACTGGTTTTCAATCTACAAGGAAAACAGTTCTTTATCTGATATTACTAAAAGCCGTTATCGTACCTTTTCAAAAACAATAGCGGACTACTTCAAAGACACTAAATTAGTTGATATTAAGCGCTCTACTTACCAACAATTCATTAACTGGTATGGGGCTAATCACGCTTTTAGTAGTGTTTCAAAGTTAAATGGTGCAATTCGTGCTTGTGTTAGCTATGCAATTGATGATGATATTATCGCTAAGGATTTTACCCATAACGTTCAGTTAGTCTATAACGAGGACAACCAAACAAAAGTCGAATATCTTACTAATAAAGAGATAAAGTCGCTTAAACAAGCTGTGGTAACGAATTTGAACCACTACAATACAAGCCGTTACATGATACTAACAGCAATCTACACGGGGATGAGAAAAAGCGAAATCCAAGCGTTAACGTGGAATGATATAGACTTCTTACATTCCACTATCGCTATCACTAAATCGTGGGACGATACAAAAAAAGCTTTCAAAACAACTAAAACGGAATCCAGTCAACGAACTATTAAAGTTAATCGTCAATTACTGAACCGATTAGCTGAATTGAAAGCTAATAATACAACGATGGTTTTTCAAAATGTCTTTGGTACCATTCCTACCAGTAACGCCTTGAATAAATGTCTACGGTCTATTATGAGTGAATGCGGTATCGATAAGCAAGGTTTTCACTTTCACTCATTGCGACACGTCCATGTAGCCTATCTATTGAGTAAAGGTGTTGATATATACGCTATCTCTAAGCGATTAGGTCACTCAAATATCACTATTACTCTAAATACTTATTCATATTTGATTGATGAGTACAAAGCTAAAAATGATACTTTGATTATTGACAAATTGGCGGAACTTTAAGAATTGCGGAAAAAGTGCGGAAAAACCAACGCTAAGCCTTGATATATCAACACTTTCAAATCCCCTTGTCTCCTTTATCTAAGGTTTTGCTGATATTCAATCGTTGTTAAAACGTTGATATATCAGCTTTTTTATTACACAAAAAAGGACACCTATTAAGTGCCCCAATCTGTCTTGAACTAATCTTAGGTTATTTAGTTTTATTGATTAGCAATATCGTATGTAGTTTTACCATCTTTGGCCGTATACAACGCCTTACTAGAATCACTTGGATTCATAATACTAATTGAATATCCTTCACCTAATGCTTTTTCTACTTGCCCTGAATTGCTTTTAATCGACTTAGTTAAGTTAGGCCACCCCATTTGTTCAGCCTGACTTGGATCTTGCGCTAAAGCTTTCAATGCTTCAACCGTATTATCATCAGTTGGCGTGATCTGGAATGTCTTACTATCTTCGTTATAATCAACTGAACCTAATTTTGAATAACCCTTTTGCATTTGACGCAAAACAGCCATTGTCTTACTTTCTTGTTGCGCTTCATTTGCACTTGAATCGCCAATCGCTAATCCATTCGAAAATGATGAAAAACTACTGGACCGCGCCACTTGTGAAGATGAAGTACTTTGGCTTGAGCTAGCAGAATTATTATGATGAAAATAAGGTAAATTAATCACACCATAAATAATTGCGATAATACTCAATACGACAATGATTGTCCCGCTTTTCCATTCGCGATACTGTTGCCATGAATTAGCAAGATAAAAACCACCCAAAATCAAAAATAGGGCTCCCATTATTACTAAGAAAATCATAAATTAACTGGCTCCTTTTTATCAACGTAATGTTATTGTCCCGCATTCATTTTATATGTACAACTATGATTTAAAAAGAAAAAAGGCTAGTATCCCCAGCCTCCTCCTAATTAAAATTCCATTAATGCCTTCATATCGTAATCTTTAAGCTTATCGCGACCATGAAGATCTTTTAATTCGATTAAGAATGCACAGCCAACAACAATACCACCCATTTGTTCAACCATATCGATTGTTGCAGAGATAGTTCCTCCTGTAGCTAAAAGATCATCCACAACAAGAACCCGTTGTCCCGGTTTAATTGCATCGGCTTCCATTTGCAAGGTAGCTGTTCCATATTCTAAGTCATAAGATGCACTAATTGCTTTTCTTGGCAACTTACCCTTTTTACGTGCCGGAGCAAATCCAACACCCAGTTCACGAGCAATAGGACACCCAACAATAAAGCCTCGCGCTTCTGGTCCTACTACCATATCTACCTTTTTATCCTTAGCATAATCAACTAATTCGTCAGTAGCTTGCTTAAATGCAGCTCCATCAGCCATTAACGGTAAAATATCCCGAAAAATAACACCCTTTTCTGGATAATCAGGAACACTAGCTACGTATTTATAAAGGTCTAAAGCCATGAGATAAATAGTCTCCTTATTCTAAATTTAGATATTCCAATAGCCATTTAGCAACCGTTGCCGCATCATTAAAAAGCAACTGTTGTTCAACTTTATATTGTGCTAATTGTTTTTGATAACGTTTAGTTTGCGTTAAATCAGTCTTATTAGTTGGCTCATTAAACTTTAACACGTCATCTTTTATTGTAACAAATCCTGCTTCAGAAAACACTTGAATCATTAGATTTAATCGATCCATATTAATCTTTAAATGATTGCTAACTGCTTTAGCTTGCATGGGCCATTTTAATTCTTTTTGCTTATAAATAAATCGATAAAGCTGTGCAAAATCATCCCGTGTTGGCAGTCCAGCTAAATAGGCACTTTTTCGCTGATACAGCAATAAGCGAATAGTTGCTGGTTCTCCTTCATCCTCTGCAAAAATCCGTTTTAGCATTTCTTCACTAGAAGGGCAGTCAACCAGCGTTACTTGTTGACCAGAAAAATCAGTCTTAATTGCTTCTTCGATCGATAAAGTATAGCCAGGAGCCACATGGGGAGCAATATTTTCTCGCAATCTTGGCTCTCTTACAATGTAATAATCTGAAGAACTAAAAAGCTGAGGAGTTAGTTTATTCGTGCGTTCATCAATAATTACCGTTCCATTAATTTGGAGATCTTCTAACATCAGTTGGACACTTTTTTTACCACGCCACTCATTAAGACTAACTTTAACGGCTAAATTAATTTGTCCGGTTGGCGCAGATAATAGTGTTGCCAAATTTCCTTGACCAAAAGCAACAACCGTTAGATTTTCTTTACCACCTACAATCAAAAATTTTAAGTGCTGGTGTTCTTGCCCCATTGTTTTGACATCGACAACTTTAACGTTATTTAATTCAAAAACCGGTTCCATATTTCCCGGACCAAATGGAGCAACTCGTTGAATATCGTTATATAACTGTTGGGTAACATCAGCTGGTTCAAGTTGCATTGCAATCGGAAGAGGTTGCTTTACCGTTGGATCAAATTTTTGTTTGACCGCTTCTTCTTCCAAGGCTATTTGCAGAGGTACAATATTTTTCAAATCAAAAGAAAGACCACAAGCAGCAGGGTGCCCACCAAATGTTGTAAAAAGTTCACGATGAGCCTCCAAGGCATTGAACAGGTTAAAACTGTCAACGCTTCTACCAGATCCTTTTATTAAGGTCGGATTATTTTGATCAGTTGATGCGACAATTGTTGGCTTTCCGGTCTCATTCATAATCCGACTGGCAACAATTCCTAATACACCTTGATGCCAACCTTTCCCAACAATTAATAAGGTCCTTTTCTGCTGGTTAGCTGAGCTATTAGCCTGTTTTTCTGCTTCTTTCATAATCTCAGCAACTAGGTTCTGACGTTCTTTATTAGCCTGATCTACCTCTTTAGCTAATTTTTGTGATTCATTCTCATCTAAACTCGTCAGCAGCTTAACTCCATCATTAGCATCAGCAATTCGGCCAAGTGCATTTAGCCGTGGTGCAATTCCAAATCCAATATCCTGATCAGTTAGATTGTTAGCTTTAATATCAGCTAATTTCATTAAAGCCGCTAATCCGGGGCGCATCCCCTGCCGTAATTGCTGAATGCCATAGGAAATTAACGCATGATTTTCGTCCGTAACGTTTACTACATCAGCTATTTCACCAATTGCAACTAAGTCCAGTTCTTCAACAGGAAACTCACCAGTTAAAGCCCAGGCTACCTTAAATGCAACACCAACGCCTGACAAATCAGGAAAAGGATAATTACTACCAGGATAACGAGGGTGAACGATCGCAACCGCATTAGGCAGATCAGCTGGCAACTCATGGTGGTCAGTAATTACAACATCTACTCCTGCTGCCATTACCTTATCGATAACATTTTTTCCGCTAACGCCATTATCCACCGTAATAAAAAGCTGGGTACCATTATCAATAAGCCGTTGGTAAGCATCCATGTTAGGCCCATATCCATCTGTAAAACGATTTGGCACATAATAATTAACATTAGCGCCAACGGATAATAACGTTTCATACATTAAGGATGTGCTAGTAATTCCATCGGCATCATAATCACCATAAATAGTAATTTGTTCTTGCTTTTCAACTGCCTGCTCGATTCGCTCAACTGCTTTATCCATATCATGCAATAAGGTTGGATCATGGATCTCTTCCATCGATGGTTCAAAGAATTTTTTTGCTTGTTCGGTTGAATTGATTCCTTGCTGAGCTAATAAGGTTGCTAATATTCTAGAAATGCCTAACTCTTTTTCGAGATTATCAACAGTTGCTGAGGAAGTATTATCGGCAAGTTCCCACTTAAATTTTGCATCAATCATTTAAAATTAACCACCATTTCAACGCCAAAATTAAACAAGAGGCTGGGATAAACTCAGTCTCTTTTATTTTGGCCTTTTCATTTTTTGAAAGAAACTGCTAAATTCTGCAATTTCACGAAAATAAGGGAGCATATTATAAGTTCTTCTTATCCTGTTGGAAATCAAAAAATTTCTTAATTGCCCAGTCACCTAACCCGGGAATAACTTGATAAGCCCAGCCAAGATAAGCCACATATCCTGGAACATTAATTTCCCTCGTCTTATACCCAACGTTATTCCAAATTCGTCGAGCTAAGTCTTCAGGAGAGATAAACATCCATTTTGGTAAATGGGCCCGATATGTATAATCATTATCCGCTTTATCAAAGAAAGGCGTATCAATTGGACCAGGATTAACTGTCAACACTTGGACACCATAATCAGCAACTTCCATTCGTAAAACGTTATCAAACTGGATTACCCCAGCCTTCGTTGCTGAATATACAGCGCTATTTGGTGTAGGCAATTTACCAGCTAATGAACCCATATTAATAATGGCACCATACCCTTGATCCATCATTTGTTTAGCCACACACCGACTAATATACATTAAGGCTAAGAGGTTTGTATGTACCATTTTTTCCATTGAGCGGTAAGATTCCTTAACTACGGGAATAAAGTCACCAAGCCCAGCAGAATTAATTAATACATCGATTCCTCCTACTTCATGTTGAACCTTCGAAAGCACATCATCAATCTGATCAGGGTCAGTGACATCTAATTGATAAGCAAATGCTGGCCGACCTGATAAAATCAGACATTTTTTAGCTACCTCTTGCAACTTCTCAAGATTACGAGAAGCAACAACAACAATTGCGCCGCGACGAGCTGCCTCAAAAGCCAACTCTTTGCCGATTCCACTTGAACCACCAGTAATTAATACAACTTCATTTCGCAGAAAACGTAACGTCTTTACTCTTCTCAGCATCTTTTGCCATCTCTTTTCATTTTTTGAACGGAATATCAATCACATCAAAATCATTAACAACTCGAGTATCAGGAATAATATTACGAACTTGATATGCCAATTGATAAGCTGCTTTACCAGTGTATCGTGCTGAAATATGATTTAACAATAATTTTTTAACACCAGCTTTTTTTGCAATTTCAGCTGCTTGTTTACTGGTTGAATGGTAATAATTGTGTGCCATCTTTGTCTCATCTTTAGCAAAAGTACTTTCATGCACTAATACATCTGCATTTTGCGCCAACAGAATTGCATTCTTCGTTTGTCTAGTATCACCTAGAATTGCAACAATACGTCCAGGTTTGGGGGTACCAATAAAGTCATGACCATCTAATACTCTATCATCAGGAAGAGTAACCGTTTTTCCAGCTTTTAGTTGGCCGTAAATTGGCCCAGATGGTACTTTTTGTTCTCGTAATTTTTCAACTTGTAATTCTCCTGGATGATCCGCTTCTTCAATCCGGTAGCCAAAACAAGCGATTTTATGATCTAACTTTCGTGCAACCACTCTAAAACCATGATCATTAAATAGTTCCCCGTCATCTGTTATTTCAACAAAATGCAAAGGATAACTGAGGCGTGACTCACTTACTTGCAAAGAAGTCTGAACATACCGCTTTATCCCTACTGGTCCATAGATCGTCAATGGTTCGGTTCCTCCTTGAAAAGAGCGGGAACTTAGTAAACCAGGTAAACCAAAGATATGATCACCATGTAAGTGAGTAATAAAGATTTTTTCTATCTTTCGTGGCCTAATTGTCGTATTGAGAATTTGATGTTGAGTAGCTTCTCCCACATCAAATAGCCAAATTGCGTTTCGTTCTTCTAACAACCGCAATGCAACGCTTGCTACATTACGTTGCTTACTTGGAGAACCAGCGCCTGTTCCTAAAAATTCAAGTTGCATTTATATTTTTCCTACCTTTGCTACGTATAATTTTATTGAATAAATTCAAAAACAAATTTTTCAATTCTTACGAGATCGCCATCTTGTACACCTTTAGCTCTTAACGCGTCATCAACCCCCATATGGCGAAGTTGACGAGCAAAGCGTAATTGACTTTCTTCATGAGTTAAATCAGTCATCTTAAATAACCGAATAAGTTTTTCACCGCCCAATACCCAGGTGCCGTCTTCGTCCTTGGTAATGGTAAAGTCCGCTTCATCTTTCTTGTCAGGAGCAGCAGCACGATATTCAGCGACCAGTTCTTTATCATGACTCTCACTATCAAATGCGGGCGTCTTATCTAAGAGATCAGCCGTTAATTGCATTAATTGTTGGACACCTTGATGAGTAACCGCTGAAATAGGGAAAATCTCTGGCTGCTTTTCTAAAGTCTTGTCTGCTGCCAAATCAGCTTTAAAAGCAGCTAAGTTATCGGCAGAATTTGGCAAATCCATCTTTGTCGCAACTACAATTTGTGGTCGCTTTAATAATTCAGGATCGTAATTAGCAAGTTCCTTATTAATTTGCCGGTAACGTTCAATTGCTTGATGAGGATCTTCACTACTCATATCCACTAGGTGAAGAAGAACGCGGGTACGTTCAATGTGCCGTAAGAACTTCAATCCAAGACCGATACCCTTCGATGCTCCTTCAATTAAACCAGGCATGTCAGCCATCGCAAAATCACGGCCATCTGGTAGCATTACCATTCCGAGATTAGGAGTTAATGTCGTAAATTCATATGCAGCAATTTTAGGCTTTGCACCGGTTACTACTGATAATAAAGTTGACTTTCCAACAGAAGGAAAACCGATTAATCCAACATCAGCAAGCATCTTTAATTCTAATTCTAAGTAATGGTCTTCTCCTGGTTCACCATTTTCAGCAATTTCAGGAGCAGGGTTTTTAGCACTAGCAAAGTGAATGTTGCCGCGACCACCACGGCCACCTTTAGCCACTACTAATTCTTGGTCTTTTTCAACAAGATCACCAATAATCTCGCCGGTATCAAGGTCCCTAACGGTAGTACCTTGGGGAACAGCAATAATTGTATCTTCTGCACTTGGACCAGTCATCTGTTTACTCATCCCATTGCCACCGTTTTTAGCTTTAAAAATTCGATGATAACGGAAATCCATTAAAGTCCGTAATCCTTCATCAACTTTTAAAATGATGCTACCGCCACGGCCACCATCACCACCAGCGGGGCCGCCGTTAGGAACATACTTTTCACGACGAAATGCTACCATTCCATCGCCACCCTTACCTGCATGTACTTCAATTTTTATTTGATCAACAAACATATTCATAATGATTGTCTCCGTTCTTTAGTCTATTATTTAGTATATTTAAAATTTATAAGCCTGTCAAAACTCAATCATGACTACTACCCTTCGCCACCTCAGCATTTTTCTGCAATGAAACTTTGATTAACTGGGCAGTAGGTCGATTAATCCCTAGTGAATGGATTTCATCAACTGATGCTTGAGCAATTTTGGTAATTGATCCATATTTTTTTAGTAATTTCGTCCGAGTCCGCGGTCCCACTCCTTTAATTTCATCCAAACGCGAACTCAACGAATGCTTGGTATGAACGCGCCGGTGGAAAGTAATCGCAAACCGGTGAACCTCATCTTGAATGCGTTGAACTAAGTAAAAGCCTTGGCTCCGTGGATTCAAATTAATATGGTGATCATCATCCCCGAACAATAAATCAGCGGTTTGGTGTTTATCATTCTTTACCATCCCTACTACCGGAATATCGAGACCAAGTTCATTCTCTAAAACATCTTTAGCCGCATCCATCTGAATTTCGCCACCATCCATAAAAATCATATCCGGCATTGGCTTATTCTCTTTTAAGAGACGCGAATACCTCCGTCGAATAACTTCACGGGTACTGGCAGCTTCGTCAGCATGATTAATCACCGTTTTCAATTTATACTTCCGGTAAAAATTTTTAGCTGGTTCTCCATTAACAAATACAACCATTGCACTAACAGGATCAGCCCCCTGAATATGAGAATGATCAAACGCTTCAATCCGGTGACCTTCTGGAAGTCCAAGGGCATCCGTAATCTCTTTCATCGCACCGGTAGTCTTACTTTGGTCCATCTCAAGCAGTCGAAATTTTTCATCTAAAGACAACTGAGCATTTTCATGTGCCATTGCTAAGAGGTCCCGTTTTTCACCACGAACCGGTGTCCGAACTGGTACCCCTAATATTTCACTTATTTCTTTATTGGGAAGGCCCTTAGGAAGGAGAATTTCACGAGGCAAAATATTATTGCGACGATTATAAAACTGGAGAATAAAGCTAGTCATTTCTTCAACTGCCGTATCCACGATTGGAAATAGACGTTTTTCTCGTTTCATCAACCGCGCCTGCCGAATAAAGAAAATTTGAATAGAAAGCCACCCTTTATCCATATAGAAATTAAATAAATCACGAGGGGTTTTATCATTTGAAATAATCTTTTGTTTTTCAACTGTCACTTCAATATAGTGAAGCTGGTCTCGAATTTCAGCAGCTCGTTCAAACTCCATGTTTTCTGCTGCTAGTTGCATCTTTTTGGTTAACTGTCGCTTAACTGTCGCTGTATTTCCACTCAAAAATGACTTAATTTTTTTAATTTGCTCTTCATATTCGCTCTTAGGAACGTCTTTAAAACAAGCTCCTAAACATTGTCCCATATGGTAATACAAACACGGACGGCCTTGATACCCATTACATCGTCTTAATGGGTAAACCTTTTGAATAAAATGCATCGTCTCCTCCGCAGCATAGACATTTGGATAAGGGCCAAAATAATATCCCCCATCTTTTCTTATTTTACTAACGATCTTAATTTGAGGATCCCGCTCATTTGTTATTTTTATGTAGGGATAACCAGTTCCCTTTTTTAATTTAATGTTGAAATAAGGTTGATGTTTTTGAATCAGCGTTATTTCAAGCAAGAACGACTCCTTATTAGTCGAAGTCACAATGGTTTCAAAGTCCGCAACTTCCGAAACCATTTTAGCTACTTTACCGGTATGACTACTCTTAAAGTAAGAGCGCACCCGATTCTTTAAATTTTTAGCTTTACCAACATAAATTATCTGATCATTAATGT
The DNA here is from genome assembly GCA_011958095.1 of Lactobacillaceae bacterium. GTDB lineage: Bacteria > Bacillota > Bacilli > Lactobacillales > Lactobacillaceae > Limosilactobacillus. Next base: position 13,828 of record BLMQ01000061.1, read on the forward strand.
TTTTCATCAGGTAGCAACCTGGCTTGTCAGGTAACAATGCTAGTTTATGTTCTAAATGTTCACTGGCCATCGCAAAATCCCTCCGAAAAATTATCTAACAATATATTATATCTGAAAAATCATCATTAAGGCAAAGAAAGTGTTTAGAAATAATTGTACATTTAGCAAAATTTATGCTAGCATTTTGTCAAATATAAAAAAGGAGCTAAAAAAATGGGATTAGTTACTAGAAGAAGCGAACAGCTTGATAAATTATTTGATCAATTTGCGATTGATCCTAAAAAACCAAAAGCAACTAAAAAAAATGACGATAAAAAAGAAAAAGATAGTAAAGATAAAGAAAAGAAATAATGCAAAAGCGGAGATGTGATCACTCATACCCCCGCTTATTTTTTTAATCTTGTTTTTTAAAACCAGTCGGATAGCGCTGATTTAATTCCTCAATATTTGCTTTGGCAACCTCTTCAAATGGAATATCGGCCCATTCTGCAATCTGAGATAAATACCATAAGACATCACCCATTTCGTGGATTAGTTCCTTACGATCTAATTTTCGACTACGAAAAGTATAGTTTTTTACTAAATCAACGACTTGTCCTGACTCACCAGCTAATCCTAATGCACAATTTGTTAAAACTTGTTCATTCCCATATAAGGTTCGTTTTGCTGCATTTTGGTATTCATTAAAATCCAACTTAGTTCTTCCCCATTCGCTCTTCAATCCACTGCCAAACATCATCTTTACCCTTTTTCTCTGTAGCTGAAAATAGAATAATCGGTGCTGAACTCTCAACATCAAGGGTCTTTTTGATAAGGCTTAGTTGGCGATTCCATGCACTACGTTTTACCTTATCAATCTTTGTCCCTACGATTAATGTTGGAATATTATAATATTGTAACCAATTATACATATTTACATCATCCGGGGTTG
>BLMQ01000062.1:0-5471 GCA_011958095.1 Lactobacillaceae bacterium
AGTGGGCTGTTAAACGCGTTGAAGATTATTATTTAAGTGTTTTTGAACGCAAGAACGATAATGAGTATTTATATGCACGGGCAACCGCCTTGCGTGATGTGACCAAACGAGTCTTGAGTCACCTATTAAATGTTTCCTTACCAGACCCAGGACTTTTAGACCACCGTGCGATCTTTGTGGCTAATAATATTACGCCTACTGATACCGCTCAATTTGATAAACGATATGTTGCAGGGATTGTTACAACTAATGGGGGGCGGACTTCTCATTTTACGATTATGGGTAAGACCCTTTCGTTACCAGCTGTCGTTGGTGTCAAGGATGCTACTGCGATCATTCATGATGGCGACTTACTGATTGTTGATGGGATTCATGGCAAAGTGATTGTTAATCCAACGAATGAAGAGGTTGAGCATTACCGTTTGTTAGCCGGTAAATTTATTCAGGAGCAGCAAAAGTGGGGAGCGTTAAAAGATAAGCAAACCGTGAGTGCTGATGGGCGCCGATTTGAAGTGGGAGCTAATGTCGGAACATTTGCTGACGTTATTGATGCTCAAGAGGATGGTGCCGAGGGAATTGGTCTTTTGAGAACAGAATTCCTCTATATGAGTAAGGATGAATTGCCAACAGAAGAGCAACAATTTAATGCTTACAAAAGATTTGTTTCAGCGATGAACGGACAACGGGTAGTCGCGCGAACGCTTGATATTGGCGGCGATAAAAAGCTGGGGATGGTTGCTCTTCCTCATGAGGACAATCCTTACCTAGGTTTTCGTGCCATCAGGATTGGATTGGCACGCCCGGAAATATTACGACCTCAATTGCGCGCCCTTCTTCGTGCATCCGTTTATGGACGGTTAGCCATTATGTTTCCGATGATTGCAACAATTGAAGAGTTCCAAGCGGCGCGAGCAATTCTTGACGATGAAAAAGAAAAGCTTGAGCAAGCAGGTATTCAAGTTGCTAAAAATATTGAAGTTGGCATGATGCTAGAGATTCCAGCAGTTGCAGTTATGGCTGAACATTTTGCAAAATATGTTGATTTTTTCAGCATTGGCAGTAATGACCTTATTCAGTACCTATTTGCTGTTGATCGCGGAAATCAGCAAGTAGCATACCTATATCAAGAACTTCACCCGGCAGTTTTACGGATGGTGCGGCAAGTGATTGAAGCTGCGCATGCTGAAGGCAAGTGGGTCGGAATGTGTGGAGAGATGGCTAATAATCCTTATGCGGTTCCTCTATTAATGGCAATGGGGCTTGATGAATTTTCAATGAGCAGTAGTCAGATTTTACGTGTTCGTTCTTTAATTAACCAGTTGAATACGCGCAAATTACAACCATTAGTTCATCGGGCGATTCATGCTGAAACTGCCGCGGCTGTCCAAGAATTAGTGGAAAAGTATGTTCCGCAGGTAAAACTTTGCTAAATGAAATTAACTTTCTTGATTGTTCACCACGTCAAGAGGGTTATTTTTTATTCTCATTATTAAAAGATTTTGTAAAGAAATCTTAATCAGGCTTCCCGAGTCTTGTTACTATTAGGAGGAAGATTTAAAATATCTTAAATCCGTTTTGCGGTTCAGTGAATGCTTTAGTATAATAGCAGTTATGACTAATTATTATCTAGAAAACTTATGATGAAAAAGGAGCAGTTAGGTTGAATATTGGTATTTTTACAGATACATATTTCCCTCAGGTGAGTGGCGTGGCGACTTCGATTAAGACGCTTCGTGATGAATTGATTGCTCAGGGACATCATGTATATATTTTTACGACAACTGATCCTGAGGCTAGACATGATGATGTTGAAAATGGGATATACCGCTTTGCAAGCATTCCTTTTGTTTCGTTTTCTGATCGTCGCATTGCGGTGCGTGGCGTATTTCGGGCTATCAAGCTTGCTAAAAAGTTCCAATTAGATATAGTTCATAATCAAACTGAATTTGCGCTTGGAGTTATGGGGAAGACAGTTGCCAAGCATTTGCATATTCCTTGTCTCCATACTTACCATACGATGTATCAGGATTATCTCCACTATATTGCGAATGGCCATATTCTTAAGCCGAATGATGTTGCCCGGCTTGCTCATCTTTATTTAAAAAATATTTCTGGGATTATTGCTCCAAGTGACCGTGTTTTGGATACTTTAACCAGTTATCATGTTGAATCACCAATTCGTGTTATTCCGACTGGGATTAATTTACGGGTATATAGTAAACGAGATTCAGCAGAAGAAATAGCTAATTTAAGGGCAAAGTTAGGCTACAGTGAAGAGACCCCAGTTTTACTTTCGCTTAGTCGTTTAGCATATGAAAAGAATATCCACTCACTGATAGAAGCAATGCCAGATATTCTTGCTCACAAGCCTGATGCACAGTTGCTGATTGTTGGGGATGGTCCCGCAAGACATACTCTGGAGCGTCAAGTTCGTGAAATGCAGCTTAATGACAATGTTAGTTTCGCTGGTGAGATATCAAATGATGAAGTTTATCATTATTACCAAATGGCAGATGTTTTTGTTTCAGCCTCCGATTCTGAATCACAAGGACTGACTTATGATGAAGCCCTTGCCTCGGATTTGCCAATTGTGGTTATGCGTAGTGAATATACTGACCAATTGATTGATGACCCAGCGATTGGCGTTAGTTTTCAAAAACGGGTTGACTTGGTTAATGGTGTCCTGTTTTACCTTAACCAACCAAAAAACTCAGAATCAAGGGTGAGACGACAACAAAAGCTGCATGAGATCTCAGCAGAGGTCTTTGTTGAAAAGGTTGTTCAGTTCTACCAGGATTGTCAAAAAGATATGGCTGTCCATGATGAACTTAATCAAGCTGAAAAATCACATCGTCTTTTTCACCGCCCAAGGAGCTAATGATGATTAAAATAACAATGTTTTCATCTGCAGATAAGGTTGCGGGACAAGGAGTAGGAAGTGCCTATCTTGAATTAATTAACTTGTTGCGCAACCAGTGCAGTGACAAATTTGAAATTGAAATCAACCGTTATGGGAAGAGTCAGATCAGTCATTATCATACAATCGACCCTCTTTTTTACCTGTCAACTTTTTCAAAAAAGCGGGGTCGAAAGATTGGCTATGTGCATTTTCTTCCCGAGACGTTAGAAGAAAGTCTTACAATCCCGCAACCGTTTCGCGGGCTTTTTTATCATTACATTATTGCCTTTTATAAACGAATGGATCAGTTAGTAGTTGTAAATCCATCTTTTATCAAGCAGTTAGTAGCATATGGGATTCCGGAAAAAAAGATTACCTATATTCCTAACTTTGTTGATAATGATCGTTTCCATCCATATTCAGCTGTTAAGCGGACTGCTCTCCGAAAAAAATATGGGATTGCTGCCGATAAATTTGTGGTATTAGGAAGCGGCCAGGTTCAAGAACGAAAAGGGGTTCCCGACTTTATTCGTCTTGCTCGCCAAAATCCGGACGTTGAGTTTTTTTGGGCTGGCGGATTTTCTTTTGGCCGTTTAACAGATGGCTATAGTGAATTAAAAAAGGTGGTAGATAATCCACCAGCTAATTTACATTTTACAGGAATCGTTTCGCGGGATAAGATTGCTGAACTGAACAATCTTGCTGACCTATTTCTTTTACCTTCATATAATGAACTATTTCCGATGTCTGTCTTGGAAGCCTTTAGCTGTGGGACACCAGTAATGTTGCGCGATCTTGACCTTTATCATTCTATTATTGAAGGGGATTATGAACCTGCTAAAGATGTCAATGAGATGCAAATGAAGTTGACGTTATTACGCAATGATCCTGCACGACTGGCACATTGGCAAAATCAGGCCCAGCAAGCTGCTAAGGAGTACTCAAAAGAACATTTGGCAGATGTTTGGACTAAGTTTTATCAGGAGCAAGCGCGAAAGGGGGATGCTTAGTGAGCAGACGAAATTGGTTAGTATTAAGCATAATGCTAATTATTGGAGTTGGAATCTTCGGCTACTCATTACGTAACTCAAACATCCACCTATTGTTACAGGATGTTTCTGCCATTAATTGGGGATGGATGCTCGTTGCACTTGGCTGTATTTGTTTATATTTAGGCTTGGAGGCGGTTGTCGTAAAGATTTTTATGAATGATCGTCACGATGGCTTTACCTGGAAGGATGCATTACGATTACCATTAATCGAACAACTATTTAATGGAATTACTCCATTCTCAACAGGAGGACAACCAGCGCAATTAGTTGCAATGATTCAATCAGGTGTTGATGGGGGATTAGCAAGTTCAGTTCTTTTAATGAAGTTTGTTGTATTCCAGGCAATGATTGTTGTTAACTTCTTGATTAGTTTGTTAATTGGCTTTCATTTTATTGCGGAGAAACTCCATGCTCTTTCATTACTAGTAATATTTGGCTTTTTGATTCACTTAGCGGTAATTGTCGGATTGCTGATGGTGATGTACTGGTATAGTTTTACTAAGAAACTAATGAACCTCGTTATTAAACCAGCTGCCATTTTTATGAAGGCTAACCGATATGAGCACATGAAAGTTGTTTTAAATGAAAAAGTGGATACTTTTTACCAAGAGAGTCTTCGAATGAAGCAAGATTATAAGAAGCTGCTTAAGGTTTGCTTAGTAACTATTTTTCAATTATTCTTTTACTATGCAATCCCATACTTTATTATGCTTGCGCTTGGAATTGACCACATTAATTTTGTGATGGTGCTCAGCTTGCACGTGTTAATTTTTATGATCATTTCACTTTTTCCAATTCCAGGAGGGGCTGGGGGAGCCGAGTATAGTTTTTCCGTTCTCTTTGCAAGTTTTATTCACTCAAATACAAAATTGGTTTTAGCAATGATCTTATGGCGACTACTCACATATTACTTCGGAATGTTCGCCGGAATTGTAGCTGTATTTATAAAACCTGATAAAGTAAAAAGATAGAAAAAGGGATTGTGTGAAGGCACGATCCTTTATTTGTATGAAGGAGGATTATCATTGTGAAAGAATCAGAATTATTAGTAATTATTAAACGTTTGATTGCGATGCAAAACGATGATTCAAAAGATCGACAGAAACGGACATTTGAAAAATTTGGTATTCCATTATGTGATGTAACTTATATCCATAGTAGGGAAGAGTTTATCTTCGTTCGCTATCGTCCTTATGAACGTTTTCGCTTTGATGATATTGACCTAGTTGCTATTGAAGTTTTTAACTGTTTATATGACCTTGAGAATACTTTTTAATTTTTTTAGAAAAAACAGTTGACGGGGAATAAAAACCCATGTATAGTAATTATCGTTGTCAAAACAGTTAAGCGCTGTTGAGATGCTTTGACAAAAAAATTAAAAATAATTGTTGACATCGATTTGATGACATGATATATTAATAAAGTTGCTGATTGAGTTATCGATCAAAAGAAATTCAAAATTAATTAAAATTTCTTCTTGACAAGCTAATCCGATATATGTTACAATGAATATGTTGGTT
>BLMQ01000063.1:0-1652 GCA_011958095.1 Lactobacillaceae bacterium
CAGAGCATGCTGCTGTGGCCGCTACTACTGGTTTGATGGAAAAAATGAATCGTGAAGAACTAGAAGGGGTAATGGCCCATGAAATGACTCACGTTCGTAACTATGACATCCGTCTGCAAACAATTGCGTTAGCCTTAGCATCCGCAATCGCAATGCTTGTCAATTTTGCTGGAAATTTCTGGTGGATTGGTGGTCGGAGCAGTAGTGATGACCGGGATAATCTATCAAGTGTTTTCGCAATCCTTGGTTCGATTCTCTTGATTATCTTAGCGCCATTGGCAGCAACTATTGCGCAGATGGCCCTTTCACGTAATCGGGAATACTTAGCCGATGCAGGTGCTGTTGAATTAACACGTAATCCACAAGGGATGATCAGTGCATTAGAAAAGCTAAAAACTGCCGTGCCAATGAAACATGTGGACCCAAGCAGTTCAGCTTTATATATTAGTGATCCAGAAAAGAACGCTAAGCACCATCCTTTTTCAAATCTATTTGACACTCACCCCCCGCTAGATAAGCGAATTGAACGGTTGCGTCAAATGTAATAAGTTTATAGCAAAGACTGAGAAAAAACTTTTGCTTTTTCTCAGTCTTTGCTATTTTTACCCATGACTTATCGTTTTTAATCGCCTTATACTAGTGAGGGTGATATAATTAAAAAGCTAGACCAAAGTATCAAAAGAAGAGGTATCTTTTTCATGAAAATGAAATTAGCGGAAATTGCCAAGGCGATCAACGCACAAAATGACATTGAACAATGGAAAGACGTAGAAGTGACTAGTGTGTCATTTGACAGTCGACACTTAGATCAAGGGAGCTTATTTGTTCCATTGCAAGGTGCCCAAGACGGCCACCAATACGTACCGAGTGCTTTTACCAATGGTGCAGTAGCTAGTTTATGGGCTAGTGACCATGAGATAACGGATCAGACGCACCCGCTATTAGTCGTTAGTGATCCACTAGCGGCCCTTCAGCAACTAGGTAAGTACTACTTGCATAAGATCAATCCGATTGTCGTTGCGGTTACGGGAAGTAATGGTAAGACGACGACTAAAGATATGATTGCGTCAATCTTAAGTACGCAGTTTAATGTCACGAAGACATATGCTAATTTTAATAATGAAATTGGGGTTCCAGTAACGCTTCTTAACATGGAGTCTAATACCGAAGCAGTGGTAGTTGAGATGGGCATGGATCGTTTTGGCCAGCTTGACTTCTTGAGTAAGCTTGTAAATCCTGACATTGCCGTTATTACAATGATCGGGGAAGCACATATCGAATTCTTCGGGACTCGTGATAAGATTGCCGATGCAAAGATGGAAATTGCCCATGGCCTAAAGGAAGATGGAACGCTAGTATTTAATGGGGATGAGCCGTTATTAGAGGAACGGGTGAAAGATCTTACCCAACGACAGATGCGCTTTGGTCGGCAACTAAGCAATAATTTGTATGCAACAAGTGTCCACGATGAACCACGGCAGTTATCATTTACCGTCAACGAATGGCCAGATGAAGAATTCACTATCCCAATGGTTGGTGAATACAATATTAATAATGCGTTAGCGGCTATGGAAGTGGGTAAGATTCTGCATATTACTCCCGCCCACATGAAGCAAGCATTGGCAAACGTTGAATTAACGGAAAATCGTGCT
>BLMQ01000064.1:0-19101 GCA_011958095.1 Lactobacillaceae bacterium
ATATGAATTTTCGCCAATTAAATTGGTCTAGTTAGAATCGTCATTCGTGGCGGTTCTTTTTAGTTAGTTTGAATTTGGTGGCCAATAATTAAATAAATCCGCGTTTTAAATGCCGTAAAGTAACGATAACCACAGGCAACTCGTTTGATAGTTTTAATTCGATTATTAATCCCTTCAGTTCGACCATTTGAGAACTTCGTCTCAAAGCCCCACTTAATTCCCTCTTTATAGCGCGCTAAAACTTGACAACGGTGGATTGCATAATGGCTGACACTGTCTGGCCGAAGTTTAAGTAATTGAAAGAAAGTTGTAAAATCACGTTGATTGTAAGCATGCTTCAAGAATTCACTGGTAAGATTGCGCCGTTTAGTACAGGTTGGAGTGACACTGGTGATTATCAAGAGGACTTTATCAACAATGCTGGTAAGTTAAATGTCACGTCTGGCTACCATATTCTTACTCATGGTAGTCCAGCTTTCAATGAAAAGTCATTATTTTCATGGCTGCGAAAATTATAATTCATTTTTTGAATAACTCACCATTTATAATAAGCTTTTTACATTCTTAATGCTACAGTTTATTATTAAACCAACAATTAATTGGAGGTTAGTAATGATGGCTAAGAATGAACATGAAGTAAAAAATGACCTTTTTGGTTTCGGTGATAAGAATGTTGCGTTTGCAAAATACTTTATTGGAACAAGTTATCTCAATGGGTTAGTATCTCCTGATGATAACATTGATGTAAATGTTTCAAACGTTAATTTTGAGCCCGGTTGCCGTAACAACTGGCATATTCACCATGATGGTTTCCAAATCTTATTAGTAACTGCAGGTGAGGGTTGGTACCAAGAAGAAGGTAAGCCAGCGCAATTGTTAAAACCCGGTGACGTTGTAGCAATTCATGAAGGTGTAAAGCACTGGCATGGAGCCACTAAAGATAGTTGGTTCTCTCATATTGCTATTACGAAGGGAACTAGCGAATGGTGCGAAGAAGTAGATGACGCTACTTACAACCGCCTTTCTGATTAGTTAATCAGTCAGCTTTCTTTGTCCTCGTCCTCAACTTTGATATACTAGGTAAAGTTTGAGGAGGAGATTACATGGAAAGCTGGCTTTTTTTAGCTTTAGTATTATTAATTGCAATCTTTGGTCATAACTCGTCATTGATTATTGCCACAGTAGTAGTAATGGTTTTGAAACTGATTCCTTATACCGCCAAGTGGTTGCCCCTAATACAGCATAAAGGAATTAATTGGGGTGTAACAGTGATTTCAGTTGCGATCTTGATTCCAATTGCGACGGGACAAATTGGCTTTGATGATTTATGGGCGGCTTTTAAGACTCCTGCTGGCTGGATTGCAGTCGGCATGGGCATTGCAGTTGCCATCTTATCAAAGTATGGAGTCAACCAGTTGGCAGCTGTTCCTCAAGTCACGGTTGCCTTAGTACTTGGAACGATTATTGGAGTGGTTGCGTTTAAGGGAATTGCCGCCGGTCCAGTTATCGCGAGTGGGATGACATATTGTATTGTAACGCTATTGAATTTGCATTTTTAAATAGCAAAAAACCAAGCGAGACCAAAATAGATCTCACTTGGTTTTTATTTTACGCATTTTCTAATTGCTCTTGCGAAGAAATTTTATGATATAGCTTAGTGCTAAGGTATAGCGAAGTTAATAGCAAGCATAAGCATAGAAGGAAACCTGCTTGAATACCGAGGTGGGAGGACGGGTTGTGAACTAAGTGATTAACAATACCAACAATTGAAACGATGAGGGCAGTTCCAAAGGCAGCCGCAATTTGTCGTAACGTATTAAAGGTAGCAACCGCATCGGGAACAATCTCATTAGGTAGAAGTGAGAGGGCTTGAGTTTGTAATGGGATCAGCATCGTTACTAACCCAAATTGGCGAACAGTTTGAAAGAGGGTAATCATGAGAACAGAACTACGCGCACCGATTGCGGCTTGGCCAATTGTTCCGATGATATCGATTATGAGACCAGTCCCAACAAGAATTTTAATTGGATAAATGTCATAAAAGCGGCCACTCGTTGTCGATAATAAGCCCGTTAAGATTGCCCCCGGAAGGACAGCGATGGCTGAAACAACCGTACTTTTGCCCAAGACAATCTGTACTAGGAGGGGAATCAAAATTGCGTTGCCATACATTGTTGATGTAATTAGCATATTAATAACAGTGGCAAAGACAAATTGTTTGTGTGAGAAGATCCCAAAGTTGATTAACTTACGACTACTGTGACGTTGGTTAAGAAAGAAAAGGAAGAGAAAGACTAAGCCGATAAGGACATACCCTGCAACATTAAATGAAAGCAAGTGATTGTTCGAAACATTTGATAAGCCCATTAATAATGACCATAATCCGCCTGTGATTAAAATAAGGGCCAATGTATTAAAGCGGGGATGTTCATTATGAGGGATTTTAGGAAGCAGGAAGAATGAAAGTAGTAATGTAATTACTGCAAAGGGAATAATTAGTAGGAAAAGGTATCGCCAAGAGAAAAAGTGTAATAGAAAGCCAGAAATAGCAGGGCCTAAGATGGGGGCACAATTAAAGGCAAGACCAATAATTCCCATAATTTGCCCTTTTTTACCCGGTTTTGCGTAACGAATTGCCAAGACATTTACTAGTGGCATCATCATTCCTGCACCCAGAGCTTGAATCATCCGAGCAATTACAACTAGATTGAAGCTCCACGCAATCGCTCCGATAATAGTTCCCAAAAGAAAAATTCCGGAGAAAATAATAAAGAGATTTTTGAATGGGAACCTTTTTATGAGAAATGAACTAACGGGAATCATTAGGGCATTGACAAGCATATACCCGTTTGTTACCCATTGAACCTGAGCCTCACTGATATGAAAGACATTCATAAAAGTTGGGAGAGCAATGTTCATTAAGGTTGAACGGAGAAGACCGAAAAATGTACCAAATACCATGATTACTAATGCATGGCTGATGCGTTGATTTTTCATTAGTAGATATAGCGCTCCTTAAAATTAGTCAAACAGTATTGAGTTTACTAGCCAGATTATTAATGTCAATACGCATTAGGAATTTGCAAGTAAGTAAATTAATGATAAAATATAGTTACGAAGAATTTACATATGTAAACGCAGGAGGAATTAGATGAATATTAATTTAGAAATAACTCCCGCTGAATGGCAAATTATGCGGGTGGTTTGGAGTCTAAGGCAAACGACCAGTAGCCAAATTATTGAAATTTTACAGAAAAAAGTTGACTGGAAACCGGCAACGATTAAGACTTTACTTCGACGCCTGGTTGATAAAAAAGCCTTATCTGCCACTCGTCAAGGACGTGGATTTATCTATGAGCCCTTAGTTCCCGAACAGCAAACAATGGACCAAGCGGCGGACAACTTATTTAATAATATTTGTGAACGACACGTTGGCAGCACCCTTGAACATGTGATTAATAATGTAACCCTTAGTAAGGATGATATTGCTAAGTTACAAGAATTATTGGCAAGCAAAGCAACTAATTCACCGGACCACGTCAAATGTAACTGCATTCCTGATATGCAGATGAACTGCTAATGAAAAGGCTCCCCGCAACTAGGAAATCTTTCCTAAATTGCGGCGAGCCTTTTTAATATCTATTTTTCTTTATTTTGATCATCATCAGCTGATGGTTTCTTCTTTTTAGGCTTAATGTAAACTACCTTGAATTTATTAACATAAGCGTTCTTTAAATCAAGAGGTGTAAATGAGAAATTATCGACTCTAATTGGTTGTCCAACTTTTAAGTCATACTGCCGTTCAAGGAAGAATCCAGTTAAGGTTGTCACTTCAGAGTTATCAAATTGCTCGATGTTTGTATCGAAGTAACGTTCAAAATCATCTAGTGGCATCTTACCTGAAACTTCGAAGGTAGGATTACCCTTGCTATCAGGATCCTTCTTTTCAATCATATCAGAGGTAGCATGGTCAATTTCTTCGCCAACTGTTCCGAATAATTCTTCATAAATATCCTTATCAGTAATGATCCCAGAAGTACCACCGTATTCGTCTTGGACAACAACAATTGGCACTTGTTTTTTCATCATTTCAGCAAGGACATTGGTGAGTTGTTCATTTTCGTAAACGATTGGAATTCGGCGCATGATTGTGCGAACTGATTGTTGCGGGTTGATTTGGTTTTGCCGCATAATATCATATGCAAAAATATAACCAAGAATGTGGTCTTTGTCATTATTAGCAACAACTGGGAAACGCGTGAATTTCTTTTCAAAATAAAGTTTGGCTGCATCTTCAATTGAAGCCGTAATATCAATAACCGCTAACTGTGTCCGATCAATCATAATATCCTCAGCAACTTTATCATTCATTTCAAAAGCCCGCTGCATGAAGATAACGTCTTCTTTATCCATTTCCCCAGCTTTTTCCGATTGTTGGGATAAGGTCATAATTTCATTTTGTGAATATGTGTCTTCTTCTGGTTGAACATTGTATCCTAACATTTTCGTAATTGCCGCAGCGACTACCGCAAATAACCAAACGAAGGGATAAAAAACAGTATGGAAGAATTGTACCGGATGAACAATTGATAAGAGAATTGGAACCGGTCGATCAATCGCCATATTTTTCGGAACTAAATCAGTAAATACCGCGTGGAAGAATGTAAAAATTAAAACACCGATAACTGGTGCAATCGCTTGAAGAACATCGTGCGGAATGATATTAATCTTTAGCAACAGATCTGTGATAAATTCATCACCTAACCAACCTAAAACTAAAGAAGTCATCGTAACACCGACTTGAGCTGTTGATAGGTACTCATTAAGATTTGCTACCATGTGTTCCGCGCGTTTGACTTTTCGCGTTTGCCGGAGCTCCTTTAACTCACTAGGCCGCACTTTAACAACTGAATACTCCAGCAGTGTAAATAAAGCAGCTAACAGCAGAATTAAAATAATGATAATTAATTTAAACCAATATGAATCCCATAAACCATTCATCGTTTAAAAATTTCACCTAAACTTTCTTAAAAAATTTATCGACTACTATTGTATCAGTAAAATGTAACGAAAGGGGAGTTTAATTATTTTTTTATAAGTGAAAATGCTAAAATAAAGGAAAATAAGTAGGAGAAGACATATGACGACTAATGAAGAAGAGATCAAGAAGTCAGCACGCTTGCGTAAGATTATGCAAGTGATGCGAAAATATCATTTTGTTAGTAATTTTTACCATCAAACTAATCCACAAGCTATTTGTCAAGCCCTGCAAGAACTGGGACCGACCTTTATTAAACTTGGCCAAATATTATCAACCCGTCCAGACCTTGTCTCCCCAGCGTATATTAAAGAACTTCGCCACTTGCAAGATCAAGTTAAAGCTGATAGTTTTGCGACCGTAGAGCAAACTTTTGAAGAAGAAACCGGGAAGAAAATTAATGACGAATTTGCTAGCTTTGCGGAAAAGCCGTTTGCTTCTGCGTCGATTGGGCAAGTTCACCATGCAACGCTTAAGGATGGGACACCAGTTGTTGTCAAAGTCCAACATCCAGAAGTCGGTAAGCTTGTTAATACTGACTTAGCTCTATTAAGGAAAGCAGTGGTCTTATTTAAGTATGTTCCCCAAGACATTGCAGTAGTTGATTTGGATAAAGTAATTGATGAACTCAGTACTTCATTATTAAGTGAGGTTAATACTCTTGAAGAAGCAAAAAACGGGGAAGAATTTTATACATTAAATAACGGTGACGGACCAATCTTAGTTCCTAAAGTATATATGAAGTATTGTGCTCCTAAGATTCTTGTTAATGAAGCGATGGAAGGAAAAAGCATTCGGTATCGTTTTAAGCAGCCAAATGATAATGATCAAGAGGCAACGACCGTTAATCATGAAATTGCTACTACGCTCGTTAATAACTTTTTAAAACAAGTTTTTGTTGATCATTACTTTCATGCAGACCCGCATCCAGGAAATATATTAATCCACGAATTACGTCCGGATGAATCAGCAAAGCAATACGCAACAACCAAACACCATGAAAAGACCATTTATAATACAACCATTAGTTATGATCAACAGGAGGCATTACCGAATTACCGGATCATCTACCTTGATTTTGGAATGATGGGAAGGTTAAGTCCAGCGATGGCAAATAGTATTGCGAATATCGTGATTACTATCAACACAAAGGATACGCGAAAAATTGGGAAAGCAGTTTTAAATGTTTGTAATCGAACCGGGGAAGTTGACGAAAATGCATTTTATAAAGAACTTGGCGCCTTTATTCAACCATATTTTTCAACCGGCCTTGGCAATATTGATTTCGTGAAAATGCTATACCAAATTGTTCAACTATGTAAGAAAAACCACCTTCAAATGCGGGGAGAGGTAACGATGCTAATTAAGGCATTTGGAACTCTTGAAAGCTCGGTTGCTAAACTTGATCCTGAAATATCAATGCTTGAAGTTGCCCAATCGTTTGGCCGACGTTATTTAAAACGAAACTTTAATTGGCGTTCGGCTGTTGATAATAACCTAATTAATTTTTTCCTTACTAGTAAAGCAATAGGGAAGATGCCGGAAAAAATTAATGAGTTAATTGATACATTTGTCAGTGGGGATGCAAAGGTTGATCTACAGTATAAAAATGAGCAACGAGTGTTAAAGCAGATAGAACGGTTAATGAACCGTTTTATGATTGCAATTATTTTAGCAGCAGTAATCTTAGGATCATCATTATTAGTCCAGGGAACACCAGCTGATTCGCATATCTATCGTTTAGGAGTATCCGGCTATATTATTGCAATCATAATTATTATTCTTTTAGTTGTTACAGAGATTATCCATCGATGGCGAAATTGGCGAAGGAAACGATGATTAATGATATATTTAAACTTAGTTAATGAATTAATATGTGCGTTATGCTGGGGAATTACGATTAGGCTTATTTTGATCCGCCATTTAAATAGTGAAACCAAGGTGGCTAGATTCAATACGTTTGCGTTTATTTTGATGTTGGTTAACTTGGTAGTAGTACTGCCTATTTTTGGCTTTTTGCTTAAAAATTTACCGATTCAATCAGCAAGTTGGCTAAGTGCATTAGTAGTAGCAACTATTGACGCTTTAAGTACGTTTAACTTAATTTTATTTTGTATTTTCAGTTGTTGTACCCGCCTGCAAAAATGTCCTGCTACGGTTCAGGACTTTCTGGTTTTGGGGGCAGCTGTTAAACATGGCCAAGTTCCACCAGTGTTAGCTACTCGCCTAGATAAGGCTATCAGCTGTTGGAAAACTCATCAATCTGCAAAAATTATTGTTTCAGGGGGAATAGTACAGAAAGCAAAAGAATCTGAAGCAGAAGTCATGGCTGCTTACTTAATTGCTCATGGAATCCCAGCAAGAAAAATAATTTGCGAGACCCAGGCACTCAATACATGGCAAAATTTGACCTTTGCTAGTCAACTTATTAAGCCACAAGAGACGGTTGTAGTAGTAACTAGTGATTTTCATGTTCTTCGTGCGAGAGCTTATGCAAGGAAGATGGGGTTAAACTGGTCATTCATTAGTAGCAAGACGCCTTGGCGATACTGTCCATTAACTTTTATTCGGGACTATCTCGGGATTATCCGTGACCATTGGTGGGCATTTTGCGGGAGCACGCTTCTTTTACTTTTAGTTGAATTTATTTTGAAATGAAATATGAGCGAGACAGAAGTGGAAAACAACCTTCTCTCGCTCATATTCGCTTTATTTATTCTTATATACTGCAATTTCAATCAGATTATTATCTGGATCATAAACGTAAAGTGAGGTCATTTCGCCTTCTGCCCCCTGTTTGACAATTGGTCCAGCAATTATATCAATATAATAGCTATTAAGATGGTGAACAATATCGTCAATACTATCTCCGGCAACTAAACATAAGTCAGCAGAACCCATTGTCGGATTAGCTGCCTTTAGCGTAGTTGGTCGGTCAATTTTTTGTAAACGGATTAACTGATGCCCACACCGCATTGTAATTAAGTCGTCATTACTTTGTTCTTTAATTACCGGCATATCAAATACTTCGTGATAAAAGCGCATTGATTGCTCTAAATCAGTTACAGTTAAAACAACGTGATCAATTCGTCGCATTTTCATTGTCTAAGTCTCCCTTAAATTTTTAAATCAATATCATTATACAAGTTTCTAAATTGAAATAGCAAAAGTTGTATAATGAAATGATTGTAGATCTAAGGAGATTTTTTATGAATATAAAAACAATAATGAGCGTCGCGATTGGCGGCTTTCTCGGTGGAATTACCCGTTATGAACTTAGTGTCCTATTAGGCGGCGATGGGATTTTATATGCCAACCTTACTGGTTCATTTTTGTTAGCCTTTATAACTTATTATTTTATTGAACGGGGGCTATTAGCAGCATGGTTAAATGCCGGGATAGGAACTGGTTTTATTGGCGCTTTTACGACATTTTCAAGTTTAGCTACAACTATTGTTAAGCTTGAAAGCCAAGGTATAATTGCTAGCATCGGTTATTTTCTTGTGAGCTCTCTTGGCGGCTTGGCTTTGGCGCTGCTCGGTTTTATGTTGGCACGAAAATACGGAGGTCCGCGACAAGATGATTAGTGTAGGGCTTGGAGCAGCAATTGGGGCCGTGATCCGTTATGTCATTACAAGCTGGTGGAAAAAGTTAAGAATTGATTGGCCCCTAGCAACTCTATTTATTAATATCACCGGTAGTTTTTTATTAGGCATTCTTACCAAAAATTTTGCTAGTAATTCCTCTCTCATGCTATTATTCGGGATTGGCTTATTAGGAGGTTATACTACTTTTTCAACTTTTAATGTTGAGTTAATTTCAATGATTGATGAAAAGCGATGGGGAATGTTCGCTCTTTATTTCGGCTTAAGTTATCTTGGTGGAGTTATTGCCGCCATCTGTGGAATGATGATATGAAAGGAGTAAAAGATAGTGACAGAAACCATACTACCAACACAAATTGAAGTAAAAGGTGGAAGAGTCCACAACCTTAAGAACATTGATATCAATATCCCGCTACATAAATTTGTCGCGATTTCGGGATTATCTGGTTCTGGGAAAAGCTCATTAGCAATGGGAATTTTATATGAAGAGGGATCTCGCCGGTACTTAGAAGCGCTTTCTACTTACACACGACGGCGGATAAAGTTAGGTGCTCAAGCTGATGTTACAAGTGTTAAACATATTCCTTCAGCACTAGCATTGAAGCAACGTCCCGCAATTCCATCTGAACGAGCAACCGTTGGAACAATGAGTGAGATGTTGAACGTAATTAGGCTGATCTTTTCGCGACTTGGCGAACCGGTTTGTCCAAATGGGCATCGGTTAAAACCAAGCCTTGAAATCGCAGAGGTAATGAGTAAGAGCGGCGATGAGATGGGACAATTAACCTGTCCTACTTGTGGCACAAAGTTTTATGCCTATGGAGCAGAAGATTTTGCATTCAATTCTGACGGAGCCTGCTTACGATGTCATGGAACAGGAAAAGTTCGTGAACTGGATGAAAGTAAACTTATTGGGGATGAAAATCTTAGTTTAGCTGATGGGGCAGTTGCTTCATGGCATTTGCCTGGACGAAACTTTATGCCGAGTGTTGCTGAACAGGCAGGTGTTCGGATCCATGTTCTATATAAAGATTTAACCCCTAAAGAAAAAGAGTTTGTTTTAAATGGTCCGCAAAAGAAGTTTAAGATGGACTTCCGCTCTGGAACAGGCCGCGTTTTTCATGACTTTAATGCTTTATACGAGAATGCCCATGAAGCAGTATTAGCATCTGCGAAGAGTAGTAAAAGTGAGCGAGCGCAAAAACGAATTAGCGAATTTTTCCATTATTCAACGTGCCCAGTTTGCCATGGAACACGGTTAAAGCCAGAATTATTAAACCAATTAGCTGGTGGTTTAAATATTGCGCAAGTTAGTGACCTTACGCTTGGAGAGTTGAGCAAGTGGAAACGAGATGTATTAGCTGCTCTTCCTTCAGATATGAAAAAGATGGCAGCCTCATTATTTAAAGAGTTTGATGATAATTTACGGCCATTATTGGAATTAGGCCTTGATTATTTAACTTTATCGCGAAACGGGAATACGTTATCGACAGGTGAATTACAACGTATTCAGCTTGCAAGAACTCTTCGAACTCAAACGACTGGTGTCTTATATATTCTGGATGAACCTTCTATCGGCTTACATCCTGATAATATTACAGGCCTCTTAAATGTATTTAAGGAATTAGTGGCCCAAGGTAATTCATTAGTAGTTGTTGATCACAACGTTGATATTATCAAAGAAGCAGATTGGATTATTGAAATCGGCCCAGGTTCTGGAGAAAAAGGTGGGGAAATTCTTACGGAAGGAACACCATCGCAAATCGCTGACAATCCTCAGTCGAAGATTGGTCCTTATTTAAATGGGACAGCAGTATTAAAAAGCCGTCCGTTAACAAACGAACCAGCTAGTCAAGAGACTACCTTTGAAGTAAAAGATTATTACAATCTTAAAGATGTCCATGGAGAGATTCCAGTTAATCGGCTAACTGCTATCACTGGTTTTTCGGGCGCTGGTAAAACAAGTTTGAGCCTTGATAGTTTAGTTCCCGCTATCCGTGCTCAAGCAAATGGAGCTAAATTACCTTCACAAGTTAGCAAATTATCAAGTCCGTTAAAAGAAGTAGTGAGTGTTGATGCAGCGCCAATCGGTAAAACTAACCGGTCAACCGTCGCAACTTATACCAGTATTATGGATAATCTGCGGAAGTTGTTTGCAGCTCAGCCTTTAGCCAAAGAGAAACACTATACGCCTTCTTACTTTTCTTATAATAATAAGCAGGGAACGTGTCCAGCGTGTGGTGGCGCGGGGATCGTGACTCTTGATATTCAATTCTTACCGGATATGCAACAGACTTGTCCAACATGTGGGGGAAGTCGATACAATGAAGAAGTTCAAAAAGTTAAGTGGCACGGATATTCAATTGTTGATCTCTTACAATTAGATGTTCGGGCAGCGATGAGTGTATTTAAGGAAGTTCCGAAAATTGCTCGTGAACTTCAATTATTAGATGAAGTAGGCTTAGGGTACCTGCACTTAGGTGAAAGTACACCTAGTCTTTCTGGTGGTGAGGCGCAACGCTTAAAACTCGTTAAACACCTGAACCATAATCAAAGTGAAACGTTATTTGTATTTGATGAACCGACTATTGGCTTACATCCCCTTGATGTTAAAACCCTTTTAGCAGTAATGCAGCAATTACTTGATCGGGGAGCGACAATCGTTACTATAACCCATGATTTGAATTTAATTATTAACGCAGATCACATGCTTGATATGGGTCCGCGTGGTGGTAATAATGGTGGAAAAATTGTGGCTCATGGAAAGCCGTTAGCTCTTATTCAAAAGCCAGAAAGTTTAACCAGCAAGTATTTGGCAGAATATTGGTCAAGATTTAATTAAAGATAAAGGCTCCAAACATTCGGGTTTGCCGGACGTTTGGAGCCTTGTTTGTAATCAAGTTAATTATTTTGTTGCTGCTTTTTCTTCATGGTTTTGCCAGATTTTGCGAACGAGTAAGTAGCAGCCAATTAAAATCAAAATAGCGATTGCGACACCGATCAGTCGTCTAATGTTACCCTTGAAAATAGCATCCCCACCAAAGGCATAGAGAAAGGAAGTCGGAGCCATACCCACGGTTACCATTGCCAAGTAATGCTTTCGACTAACATTTAAGCGGGCACCGGCGTAGTTTACAAGTACACTAGGGATAACCGGAATCATAAAGCCGATTGTAAGTGCAATTAACGGATGCTTTTGCTGCAAGAGGTAATGAAGGATCTTGTTTTTCTTTACCCGTTTGGAGAGGTTAATTTTACGAATTATGCTCATTACAGTAGAGTTTCCTAAAATGTTTCCAACCCAATTAATCAGAAAGCCGACAATTGGTCCATAACATAACCCAGCAAAGATACAAACAACGGAATTAGACATTCCCGGAATCGCATTTAGGATACCGATTAAAGCTACAAGAAGAAAGATATCTGTAAACCCATGACTTCTAATCATATGGAGAAGCTTAGCCTTATTATGGGCATTAAAGTCTAGTAGTAGGTCAATTTCCGGCTTATATGTTCGATAAATGAAGTAGAGAACGATGACAGCGAGGATAATTGCGCCAACGATCAGCCACGTTTTATTTAATTTACGCTCTTTCATAATTATTGTTCCTCCTTTGGTAGCGAAAACCCAGCTTTCTTAAAAAGGGAGGTAAGAGAATGTCGTAAAAGTGGATCATGAGCGTAAAGATAAGTTCCATATACACCACGCTTGAATAAAACGTTCAAAGAATTCATAATCATTCTTTTTTCTAAACTCTTAATTTCAGCTGGATCAGTTAGGTCGTCACGTTTTTTGAATGCTTCAACATCTGTATAACGATCTAAATTAACTTGAAGTTGGTTTGTTTGAGGCGTTTGGCTAATTGGCGGACCGATAATAATGCCGGTGTAATTTAAGTCAAACCCCTGGCAAGTGTAGATTGAGCCAACTTCACCAATGGTTTGAGGCAATTCTGCCCAGGGGGTAACTGTATAGTTATATTGATCCCACGGCATTTTAAATCTGCCTTCCTCAATGTAATGTTTACCACCATCGAGCGTTGACGGATATCCAGACGTTGAAAGGATGCGGGAAAGTCCTACTTCTTTATTACGTTGGACAATTGCTTTCCTCATTTCCTCGGCATCACTGTAAATGCGAAAATCATAATGATCACGGGCGGATGCTGGTAAAGCGGTCAATTTATAGTTAGTAAATTCATTAAACCACTTAACTAAGTCATCGCTCGCATTCATGCGAAACATGTGGGTCAAATGGTAATCTTTATGGGGATATTGGTTCGTAATTGCCTGAAGTCGTTCAGGGGTCCAGAGACTTTTCATTCGTAAGACTTGGTATTGATCAAAGACAATTATGACAACTTTAGCGCGTTTAATAATCTCGACAAGCTGATTATCATGGTAAAAATTATTATAATGATCGGGTTTGGATAATAAAAGATGAGCTTCATCAATAACAGCAACATCAATGGTTTGCTGTTGCTTATCCAATTGATTAATTAATGAGGTTGGCCGAGTGAAGTCCTTTTTATATAACTCTTTTATTGGCTCGGCAATCTCTTTATAGACTTTCAAAATTTCCGGATGGTTAACAAGAAAATAATTATTAGTATGATAAAGAACGGAATTTTGTTGTGTCCGCGCTTCTTTTTGAATGCGGGCGAATAATTGTGATAAGATTACGCTTTTCCCAGTACCTGCATCCCCGTAGACTGTATATATTGCAGGATAATTTTGTGTTAGATGGTGTTTAGTAAATGAAATAATGTCATTGACGAGTTGTTCTTGCTCTGTCGTTAATTTTTTAAATGGTGAAATTTTGTTAGTTGCAGCGTTGTCTATATTCTTCATAATTATTTCCTTTTTAACGAATTACTCTATTTAATGGTATCGAAATGCATGAATTTCGTCAATTTGAACTTGAGAGTAATTTACGCAATGCTTTAGAAAGTGTTAGAATAATAAGAGCATTAAGTATTACTAATTATTAAATGTAAAATCAAGAAGGAGTGGAATAGATGAATCTGCATCCTGATTACCTCTTAAATGAAGTTAATGAACCAAGCGATATTAAGGACATGTCACTTGACGAATTAAAACAATTAGCAACAGAAATGCGTCAACTTGTTCTTGAACGTGACGCAAAAATCGGTGGACACGTGGGCCCTAACCTTGGCGTAATGGAGCTAACGATTGCTTTTCACTATGTCTTTGATTCGCCCCACGATAAAGTTATTTGGGATGTTTCACACCAGAGTTATGCCCATAAAATGCTGACAGGCCGGAAATTAGGCTTTCTTGATCCTGATCATTATGAAGATATTACTGGATTTACGTCACCAGAAGAAAGCGCTCATGACTTTTTTGAAATTGGCCATACTTCAACATCAATCGCACTTGCAGTGGGGATGGCTCAAGCGCGTGATTTAATGAAGCCGCAATCACATAATAACGTTATGGCAGTAATTGGGGATGGATCCTTAAGTGGCGGATTAGCTTTTGAAGGATTAAACAATGCTGCTAAGCTTAATTCTAACTTGATTATTCTCGTTAATGATAATCAAATGTCAATTGATGAGAACCAGGGTGGTTTATACAAAGGACTAAAAGAACTCCGAGATACTAACGGTGAATCTCCCAATAATATTTTTAAGTTTATGGGTCTCGATTACAAGTACGTTGCTGACGGCAATGACTTGCAGACGATGATCGACACTTTTAAGGAAATCAAGGATATTGACCATCCAATCGTCCTTCATGTTAACACCTTAAAAGGGAAGGGTTATGAGCCTGCTGTTGAAGAAAAGATGAAGTATCATTGGCGCACTCCATTTGACTTAAAGACTGGTGAAGATAAGGTTAAAGTAAATGGAGAATCGTATAGTGATGCTGTCCTTGCTGAATTGGATAAGCAAATTGCAGCGGATAAACCAGTTGTTGCTATTAATGCTGGAATTCCTGGTGCTTTTAATCTTGGTAAGTTTAAGGCTAAGCACCCAGATCGTTATTATGATGTTGGGATCGCTGAACAGGATTCAATTACGACTGCTGTTGCAATGGCGCAAGCAGGTGCACGCCCTGTTGTATTTCAAAATAGTACCTTCCTGCAACGAGCATATGATCAATTAATTCATGATATGGCATTAAATGACGCTCCGGTTGTAATGATCGTGCGAGGCGGGTCAATTTCAGAAAGTTCTGCTACTCATCAAGGAACATTTGATATTTCAATGATTAGTGATTTGCCAAACATTGAATATTTAGCACCAACAAACGTCGAAGAAATGATTTCGATGTTACGGTGGGCAATCAATCAAACTGATGAACCAGTAGTAATTCGTCAACCAGAAAAGCCCCTTCTTCATGGGACCCCAACACAAGATGACTACAGTACGATCAAGTACGATATTGCTCATCGCGGAAGTGAAGTTGCAATTATGGCTGTTGGTGACTTCTGGGAACTTGGTGAAAAGGTAAGGAAGGAACTTCAAGACAAGCTTAACATTGATGCTACATTGATCAATCCAAAGTCTGTAACTGGAATTGATTCAGATGTCCTTCACCACCTAGCGGAAAATCATGATGTAGTTGTTACACTAGAGGATGGGGTCCTTAGTGGAGGTTTCGGGGAAACAATTGCTCGTTACTATGGACCAAAGGGAATGAAGGTTTTGAACTTTGGGGCACCGCGTGAATTTGCGGATAATGTTCCTACCGAAGTACTATATGAATGGTATCACTTAACCCCTAAACAAATTGTGGATGATATTGAGCAGGTTATCCATTCATTATAAGTTAACAAAGCTGTCATCACAGGTAAGGATTACTTGTAGGTGATAGCTTTTTTTGATTTAAAAAATGCGAATTGCTTCTTTTTACGTATATATATTAAAGAGTATATAAAAGAGGAGCGAGATAATATGAACCATTTTCATGTATTGCAAAACACTTGCTTAGTAGGCTTAACGATAGCGTCAACGATCCTTTCGCTATCGTTAAATACTCCACCAGTTCTAGCTGCAACCCAAGAGCCAATTACGCATCCTGTATCTAACACAAATAATCAGAAAGAACGTGTCCAAATCAAACGTGTAATTTATTTTCATCTCTTAAATGAGGTTAAAAAAGTGGAACAAGTGTCTTATGCTCACCGTGAAGTACTGAATGATCCAACCCAAAAGGCAATTTGGATTATTGAACCTTTTGAAGAAGTTAATATCCCTGAGCAAGCTGGTTTTAAACCATCAATGGATAAGATTCCAACTGTTGCAGAAATAGAGGATCTATCGCAATTAAAAAATACGATAAATGTTTATTATCAGTCTTTCAATAAAGACGAAGAACCAAAAAAAGACAGCGAAGAAAATACTGTAGCGGAAAAGAAAGAGGAGGGGCAAGCAACAGAGAATAAAAAAGAGGAAAAGAAAGATTCGCAGGATAATTACCCCGTGGAAGAAGATCTGGGGGATGATAATCAGGTCATGGAAAATTATGGGGAGGCAAATAATACAAGAAAGCAGCAAAATTTGCACCAACGGATAGCGGGGATTAATAATCGACTAAATCGTTCACATCGGGATTCACGTAAAAACGATAACTCTGACCAGCAAATACTTCCACAGACGGGAAATAAGACCGATAATTTAACGACTTTTCTTGGTTTGGGGATAACGGCAATGGTCGCGGGGATGAGTCTTTTTTCGTTAAAGAAAGCGCACAAAAGGAAATAAAACAAAAAAACTTGATAAAAGGACTTGCATTTTTAATTTTCTAATAGTATTCTAATGTTATTGAAAAACGAAATGGAGGAAACTAAAATGCAAATTTACAATAAATCGATTATTCATCACCTAACCTCCACCTCAACCACAACAACAATTACCGTGGTTGAGTAGTTTTAATATCTCTTAAATCTGTTAGCAATAGCTATTCAAGATGTCTCAACCACTTATCAAACATTGACAAGGGTTGGCTAGGGACATTTTGGGTAGCTTTTTTATTTAAAGTGAGGTTAGAATGATGGATAATCAGAAAAATGAAGTTAAATTAAATCGGACAATGACTCCCGGACAAATGGAAATGATTGCAATTGGTGGGACAATTGGTAGTGGTCTTTTCATGGGAGCCACATCAACTATTAAATGGACTGGTCCTTCTGTCCTATTAGCATATGCCTTTGTAGGTTTAGTCCTGTATGGTGTTATGCGTGCGTTAGGGGAAATGATCTATATCAGTCCAGGAACCGGTTCCTTTGCGGACTATGGATCTAAATATATTCATCCCTTAGCTGGATACCTGACAAAGTGGAGTAACGTCTTTCAGTTTATCATTGTTGGTATCTCAGATATTATTGCCATGAGTCAATATCTTAATTATTGGTGGCCTAACTTACCAGACTGGATTTCTGGGTTAGTAATGATCATTATCTTGACGCTTGCAAACCTTGCATCTGCTAAGGCATATGGCCGGTTGGAGTTTTGGTTTGCGATGATTAAAGTTGTTACAATTATTGTTATGATCATTCTTGGATTGTTAGTAATTGTCCTTGGGTTGGGTAACAATTGGCATCCAGTTGGAATTTCCAATTTATGGTCACATGGTGGATTCTTTACTGGTGGATTCATGGGATTCATGTTCTCACTATCTGTGATTGCTGGATCCTATCAAGGAATTGAATTACTTGGTATTACTGCTGGTGAAGCCGCTTCACCACGCCATGCGATTGTTAAGTCAGTTAAATCTGTTATTTGGCGGATTTTAATTTTCTATATTGGGGCAATTTTCGTTATTGTTTCCATTTATCCATGGGACGAATTAAAAGCAGTTGGATCACCATTCGTTGAGACATTTACTAAAGTTGGTATTACTGGAGCAGCTGGAATCATTAACTTTGTTGTTTTGACTGCTGCATTGTCCGGTGCCAACTCAGGAATCTACAGTGCTAGTCGGATGCTTTTCAAGCTTTCAGTTGACGGTGAGGTTCCTAAGGTCTTTAGTAAATTGTCAAAGCGGGTTGTACCAAATGTTGCGATCTTAACAATTTCATTCTGGATTTTCCTTGGCTTTATTGTTAACATGCTTCTATCAATGTTTAATGCAGCCTCTGCTAATATCTTCGTGATTGTATATAGTTCAAGTGTCCTTCCCGGAATGGTACCATGGTTTATTATTTTGATTTCAGAATTAAACTTCCGGCGTAATAATCCAGCTGAGTTAAAGGACCACCCATTCAAGATGCCACTTTATCCAGCATATAACTACTTTAGTTTGATCGCGCTAAGTGTTATCTTACTGTTTATGTTCTTTAACCCAGATACACGGATTTCGGTTAGTGTTGGGGCAATCTTCTTAGTTATCATGAGCATTATCTACAAGTTAAGAACTCAGCGCCAAGATAAATTAGCATAAAGAATAAATACTCTCGAAACAGATTGTTTTGGGAGTATTTTCTTTTATCGCTTAAAATGATAAAATACTTTTACGAACATACGTTTAAGAGGAAAGGTATTTTAAAAACATGCGATTTCGATTCAATAAAAAGACCCAGTATTTACTTTTAGCTTTAGTAGCGATTCTCGGCATTGGTAGTTTTTCCCAGCCATCTGACAAGGGAAGCACCTTACCGCAGGGAATCCAACGGGTAGCGTCTTGGCATCATTCCAGCAACAATAATCGATCATCTTCTTTTACGCCGCCAACCAAAGAGCAGGCTACGAGTGTTCTTTCTAATGGCGTCCGTCAGCAGTTAGGAACACCTGACATAAAATGGAATGGTTATGGAGCATTTATTTTAAATAACAATCAGACGGCGCTGAACGCAAATATTAATAACGCGCCATACGCAGTTAATCGACGTGATTCGCGTGGACGAGCATGGCAGGGAGACGCCTGGCTCAATCGAACAACACGCCAGTATCGTAATCGGAATGAAACTGGGAATGGGGCCACTAATTGGAAGCCAGCTGGATTTTTACAAGCCCACAACTTAAAAGGTGGTATCTCCCATGCTTATGATCGCGGACACTTACTAGGATATGCATTAGTAGGGGGTATCCGTGGTTTTAATGCTTCGGAGTCAAATCCTGCTAATATTGCAACTCAAACTGCTTGGGCCAACGAAGCTCGAAGCAGTACATCAACTGGACAGAACTACTATGAAGGTTTAGTGCGAAAGGCGCTGGATCAAAATAAACAAGTTCGTTACCGGGTAACCGATGTATATGATGGTAATAATTTAGTGCCTTCTGGTGCCCATATTGAGGCCAAATCAAAGGATGGCAGTTTGCAATACAATGTGTTCGTTCCCAATGTGCAAAACAATATTAGTATAAATTATGCAACGGGGGCAGTAACGCAAGTGAACACGAATTAAAAAAACTATGTAATTAGAATAGGGAGCGAGACAGAAGTCACTTGTGACTTCGTTTTTCGACGCGAAGCTAGCCTCTGGGA
Source organism: Lactobacillaceae bacterium (assembly GCA_011958095.1). Lineage (GTDB taxonomy): Bacteria > Bacillota > Bacilli > Lactobacillales > Lactobacillaceae > Limosilactobacillus. The sequence goes on from BLMQ01000064.1 coordinate 19,096, forward strand.
GCCCCC
>BLMQ01000065.1:0-5685 GCA_011958095.1 Lactobacillaceae bacterium
CGCCCTCGATGAAAAAGTGTAGCCGGTTTTTGTCATCAATTCGTTTACTTATACCCTTAACGTGACGAAGCACCTCCGGCTTACCCAACCCCAGACCAGCCCCGTCCCTCTGTAGCTCCTGAAGCAGCCTATTCAGCCGCTTCAAAGTTTTTTTATCTTCTGTCTGCCAGTACAAGTAATCAGCCCAGCCGTCAGGCGAAAAAGTGATATTATACGCCATCTTCCTCCATCGCCACCAATTCATCCATCGTTTTCACGATACCCTGGCCGGCTTGAACCTGGGCAATCCCCCTCTCCAGTTTTTTGAGATAGGCAGCGTTCCTCTCTGCCTTCTCCAACTCGTTATACCGCTCTGCGCTAATAATAACCACGTTCTTCTCGGCCTTCCTGGTGACAATCACCGTCTCGGCGCAATCCGTCACCTTATCACAGAAGTCCTTGAACCGGCTCCGGGCCGTTGTAAAGTTGACCGCTATCATGCGATACACCCCTTTCAATCTATGTACTTTATTCTGCTCTGTTTATTGTACCATATTCACCCCGCAAAATCAAGGCCACTAATCATCCTCGGCCAGAGCCGCCACCAGGAAGTCGCTGACCGCCTGGGACGGCTCCACCGGCACAGTGATATGACCATCCCTAAAGCGTAGCGGTGGGGGCGGACAATCCCACCATTTCCGTATCGTCTTAGGGTCAAGGCCAGTATCCCGCCGACAGTCGGCTTTGCAGCCCTCTGGGTGCTGCTGCCGCCACTCAAAAACACACGCCTGGGCATTAGGCCGTCCATCTCTGTTCCTCCATTTTCCGTCAGGATCATCAAAGGCTTGCACCGCCCTCGCTCGCCCTAAATGCTCCCTCTGTTTACGCCAATTTCGCTTATTGACCGGCATAGCCAGCCCCGTAATCTTCCCAATAGTATCCCTGGGAAACGTCACATAGTCCTCATTGAACATGGCTAACCCCGCTTCTATATCGTCCTTCGTAAAGCGGTTAATCTGCTCAACACTCATTTCATCATAGGGCAGAAGCAAAGAATAGGCATCCTGGCGTAGTTCATCCTCGTCAATCCCGCACTTCTTGGCATAGATAGCCAGCGTCATAATCCCATGATACCGATGACCAACGTGGATCTCATCCTGAATGCGCCGCAGCCACCAATCGTACAGATCCCGCTTCACCGTCCAACGGCCCCGCCGCTCCTTCTTTACAATCCGCCGTTCATACCACTCCGGGTACTTCTCCTTCGCTTCGGCCAGCGGCATAGTAGTCTTTCGCTTAATCCCTTGAAGCCGCTGCCGTTCTCCATTGCTTTCCGGCACATACTCCAAGAGAGTATCTAACTCCACCCGGCCACCGAGCCGGAACGCAACCACTGGATACCCCCGGCCCAGCTTCGTCCCAGAGCCGACTACTCGGAACCCCTGCATAATACCCTGCATCTGCGGCTCTTTGAGAGTTGATGTAAAACGGTTCCAAATCTTCTCAGTCAGGCAAAATTTTAATTCCTTCAGATACGTCTGATTTTGCGGATACATAGGAACCGGCTCTGTCAGGACGTAGTACAAATGCAACCCCGTCCCACTGTTCACTACAAAAGTAGCCTTTGGCAAAATGTCCTTGTCCATCTGATGAAGAACGTCCCGGAGCTGGGGCATCCCCACCCCATCCAGGTCAAAGGCCAGCGCATAAAGGAACCGGGCAAATTTCCCCGACCGACTTCTCCCAAAATACGATATAGGAGCCATGATAGTAAAATCTGTTTCCTTCAGCTCGTCCAGCTTCTTCAAATCATCTGTGATAATGTACCGTTTGGCTTTACCGTCTCCCTCAATCTCCAGAGCAATCCCGTTGATGGAGCCACCCTTACCAGGCAGAGAGACGGCGATCCCGTTGGGTTTACTATCCTCAAAATGGCCCTCCCGCTCAAAAGACCCCTCCGGGAAAATCCCCCGGTAAAACTCAAAAGGCGTAACTTGTTCTAAAAACTGCTCCAAGTGGGCATTCTTCTCCATATACAAGGCTTGATACTCCGACACCGTACCACGAAACCCATTTGACATAGAAGCACCTCCTACAAAAAAGAAAAAGAAGCAAAAAGAAAAAATCCGCTGCGGCGGGGACGAGGGAGCCGCCTGCGGGCGGCAGGGGGGGAAGGGGGAGCCAAAGAGCGGCGGCTAAAGCCGCCTTAAAGAGAAAGTCACCTCCCCCTTCCCCCCCTCGCTCCGGATGTGGAAATATGGAAAACCCTCCGGGTTTACCACATTCCCACATCCTCCGCTCACCCCCCTTTTCCCCTCCGACTTTCTCCCTTTCCTGAGAGAAAAAACGACTATTTTTTCATTGGCCTAAAGGCCATAGGGGGGGCGTTTATTATCAATACAGTAATTCCCTATTTTTTGCTATAATTATAGCCTGTCCGACACGCCTTTTCAAGCCCCCCGGACAGGCTATTTTTACAGGCTCATATCACCCCAGGAATGGCCCCGCTCCTGCTGCTGTTCCGGCCCCTGCAAATCGGGGACGGGGATAAGCTGCCGGGCCTTTTCGACCAGTGGCCGAAAAGGTTCTGGTAGATGTTCCTCCAGGAAGTCCAGAGCCGCCCCAACCCCCTCCAGGAGCCGGGCCGAGAAGCTGCGTTCTTCCTCTAACTGCTCCTGAAGATATTCGTTATCCCCCCGGAGCCGCCGGTTCTCCTGCTCAACCTTCTGCTGGGCCTGGGCTTCTCTCAACCGCTCTTGTGTCGAGGGTATCTTACTTTGCAGCCGCTTATTCTCCGCCGCCAGCTCCTTGGCCCTCTGCTCGGCCTGTGTACCCCTCAGAGCCGCCGCCTTGAGCTGTTCCACCTGCTCCACTGTCACGCCTTTAACGGCCCCTGTAAGCGTCTTTTCCGGCTGGATGGCATCCAGGCGCACCCGCACCTTCTCTGCGGCCTTTAACGCCCTCACAGCCCCGCCAAGGGCCTGTTTCTGCTTCTCCAGGTCAACTACCTCTTGCTCGGCAGCGGTCACTTGCTCCTGGAGGGCTTCAAGCCGCTGGGCCGCCGCCCGGTACTCTGGTAAGTCCATGTGCTTACGGCCACCGCCCAAGCTGACAATCTCAAACTCGTGAGCCTGGGCAAGTTCGGCCAAGGTCTGCTTCTCCCTCTCCATCCAGGCCCGCCACTCAGTCATTTTCCGTCCAAGGGATGTAAAGCCTTGTTGCTTTAATGCCTGTTTCATGGAAACTCTGGTTTGCAGGCCCCTGGTCTGTTCGGTTGCCACCGGCACAAAGTCGATATGGATATGGGGGGTGGCTTCGTCCATGTGCAACACCGCATTGAACACCCGCAAATGGGGGTTGCGCTCCTGGAACGTCTCCGCAAACTCCGACAGCACCGCAGCGGCCCGATCACCGGCCAGAGAGCCGCATCCGCAATCGTCCTTGTTGCCGATCTGGAAGATGACCTCATGGAACAGCTTCTCTTGTTTGCCCTGGCGGATATGCTCATAGTAGTCGGGTATTTTGTCCCTGGTCTTTTTCTTCTTGCCGTTGTACGCAGCCAGGGCTTCATCGAACACCTGATGATAGACCTGTTTCAAATCCTCTCGACAAAAAGTGACATTCAGCCCCGTCCGGCTCCTGTCGATGTTGGCCGCAGAGAATGACCGATTGTTGTGCCGGATACTGCCCCGGCCCGTCATGCCGGAGATAGTCACGCCCATGGAGATCACCGCCCTTCTTCTCGTTCTGAACGTGAGCGACATTTTGGCAGCGACGTTGCCCACTCCCTCATGTTACCATACGCAGCCGGTCGATGCAACCTCTTTGTTACTTTCTCGGTGAGAAAGTAACTCAAAAGCACTTTCACACCGCCACCCCGTTGGGGCGTCAGTATGAAAGTGCTTTTGCGCGCTCCCGCGGGGGGTGCTGGAGCTGGACGGTTGCCGCAAACCGGCCAACCGTCCAACTCCAGAGGGGCGTTGCCCCTGCCGCCTGCGGGCGGCTCCCCAGTCCTCTTTGCCCTTTGAAAAAGGGCAGCCGGACGGCAAGCCTAAACCTTATCAGGCTCGAACATCGAATGTCGCAGTTTCCCCTTCGCAAGCCACAGGTTGTTTCTGCGCTCCATTCTTAATCTCCGCACGCGCCGCATCCCAAGCTTGCATATAAACATCAGTAGAATCCCTAAGAAACTGATTTTCTGCCGTGGTAGGTAAATTCATCCAACCACCGTTGCTGGTATTATAGTGCGCGATTTCTTCCCCATCAGGAGAATATACGGTTGCAACCTGGTTCTCAGAGGTACTGTGAAGATCCCCTGAACAACCGCCAGCCAGCCCACTGAATGATTTCACAATACGCTCTGGTCTTCCTTTAGCTTTGAGCTGTGCTACCATTCTGTCGAGGAATTCCAAAGTAGGGTCTTCTCCTTTGTGCGCCTTCTCCGCCTTTTGCAGTTCCTGCGTCATCTGTGCAATCGGAGCAGAACGGTCAGGAGAAACATACTTGCCCATCTGTGCAAAACGGAGGTCTATCGCCTCTTGGCTCATACCTTCACCTTTTTGAGCATCTCTCCGCGCTAACTCCTGGAGTTTCTTAACAAAATCATCCGTCATTGCATTTTTAGACGCTTCAACCGCCTTTTTCTTGATGATAGGCGTTTCCCCCCACCTGGCAGCTTGAAGGGGATTATTTATTCCACCAATTCGCATCTAAGTTAAACAGTGTAATAAATGGTAATATACGCATTGGGGAACTTGATTGCACTATAGCCGGAACCAACATGAAGACCATAAATGCTCAGTTGCCAATTCCCCTTAGCAAAAATGCCATTCAGAGCAGTAGTCTCTGAGGCCATTGTGGAACGGGCAAGTTCAACAGAACTTCCGTCCGGTGCTGTAATCCTAAATCTATCAACGCTAATCACAGCGGTAATCGGACCAGAAGAAGTAGGCTTACCCAAGGAAGCCTTGATGTTTACAACCTTAGCACCAGTGGGAATGGTAGAGAACCTGGCTGTCACAGGTAAAGACCATCCACTTCCGCCGTCCAGCCCAAGAGAAGGTGCAACCGTCTTCGACATTGAACTCTCGCCCAAAGCCAGCAGATCAGCAGCACTCACTGTGACAGAATAAACCTCCGGCTCATCTGCCACCGGCCCCGCAGCGAAAGCAGTAGTGGCCAGCATGGACACCATCATCATAGCTGCAAGCAGCCCCGCCAAGAAACGCTTTTTCATATCATTTGCTCCTTTCAAATTTTGCGTGGTTCACGCATTTAATCTTGAATGTAGAACTCACTATAGTATATCGGCTGATTTTTGGAAATGTTTACATCTTGACACCACTTTTATAGCTGTACAAATAACCCTATCGGACAAAAATCACTAAATCCAGGAGTAGAAATGAACCAGCAGCCAGGGCCAGTCGGCTCCCAGCTCACCTCCAGAGTAATGTCGTGCCAGCCATCAGGGAACAAAGCAGTAAAGCACTCCCCAGCGTGGACACCCCGGCCCTCCAGCAGCAACCGAGGGTGCGGATCGGCATCTGCCGGGTCTGGTAGCTGAAGCTGGGCAATCCGTCCTTTTCTAAAATCCATAATATCCTCCGTTCAGTCCTCATAGTGGCCCCGGCATGAAATGACAACCACATTCTCGCCCTCGATGAAAAAGTGTAGCCGGTTTTTGTCATCAATTCGTTTACTTATACC
>BLMQ01000066.1:0-10323 GCA_011958095.1 Lactobacillaceae bacterium
ACCCACGATACCAGCGTGAAAGGCTGGTGTCTTAACCACTTGACTAACGGGCCATTTTTTAAATATATTAAACAACTTTTCTCAAAATTGTTAACTCGTCTTTCACAACGTTATTAATAATACCAACTGATCTATAAAATAGCAAGAACTTTTTTAGAAAAAACTAAAAAAGTTCTTGCTATTGTTATGTTTTCCTTCTAAAAGACAGCAAAAAGACTGAAAAAATCTCATTTCTCAGTCTTTAAAATTTATATTCTTAAATCAAATGTACCCCCTTATCAACATAAATGGTGTCGCCAGTAACTCCAGTTGATAAATCGCTCATTAAGAATGCACACACGTTCCCAATTTCGCTAATAGTTACATCTTCTCCATCAACAGTTCTTGCTTGGGACATCTTTAAAAGTTCATCATGACCTTTAATACCTGTAACTGCTAATGTCTTAACCGCTCCAGCAGAGATTGCATTAACACGGATTCGTTTTTGCCCTAAATCCCGTGCTAGATAGCGAACACTAGCTTCAAGGGCAGCTTTAGCAATTCCCATTACATTATAGTTAGGAATAGCACGTTCAGAGCCAAAATAGGTTAAGGTAACAATACTTGCAGGAGTATTTAATAGGTTTAACTGATTAGCAACTTTAGTAACAGCAATAAGGGAATAAGACGAAATATCTTGCGCGATTGCATAACCTTTGCGACTAGCACCAAGAATTGAGCCAGCTAATTCTTCTTTTTTGGCAAAAGCAATTGCGTGTACAATCCCATCTATCTTTGTGAAACGTTCCTTGATAGTTGTAAAGGCTTGTTCAATACTTTCATCATCCACTACATCACATTCAATTAATTGATTTTCATCATCTACTAACCGTTGTAGGCTTTTTTTCATTCTGGAATTCTGATAAGTATAGATAATTTGTGCACCTTGTTCAGCCATCATTTGTGCACATCCCCATGCAATAGAACGCTTATTAGCTACTCCCATAACAACGATCTTTTTTCCTGTTAATATATTTCCCATATTATCCTCCTTAAAACTTTCGATAACGTTTTTTTCTGTTTGCTAGAAGTTGCTTTGGCGGTAATTCTTGCAGTTTGTTTAATCGCTTTAGTAAAACCTGCTCGATATTTTTGCAAGTTTTACGATGCTCTTCGCTTTCTGGAATAATTCCTTCGATAATCTCTTGTTTTAATAAAGCTTGCGGCACCATTTGCATTAATTCTGCCGCTTTATCTGCTTTCGTACTATCTTTCCACATGATGGAGGCAAACCCTTCAGGAGATAAAATAGAATAAGTACTGTTTTCTAACATCCATACTTCATCTCCACATGCCAATGCTAAGGCTCCCCCACTACCTCCTTCACCATAAATAATCGTGATAATTGGAATGGCAAGCTGACTTATTTGTAAAATGTTTTGGGCAATCGCACTTCCTTGCCCATTTTCTTCGGCTTCCTTGCTAGGAAATGCTCCTGCGGTATTAACAAAACAGAATACAGGTCGCTTAAATTTAGCTGCTTGCTTAATTAAGCGGAGTGCCTTGCGATAACCACTAGGCATTGGTGAGCCAAAATGCTTTATGATTTTTTCTTCTGTTGTTTTTCCTCGATCAGTAGTAATGACGGTAACCGCTTGATGATGGAAAGTAGCAATTCCACCAACGATTGCAGGATCATCCCCGCCTGCCCGGTCGCCGTGCAACTCAACAAAATCTGGGAAAACGTTTTGAATAATCTCCATCCCCGTAATTTTATTGTCGCTGCGAGCACGTTTAACAATCTCGCTTGCTGATAATTGTTCATTCATTAGCAACGCTCCCTGTTTTTAATAGCCATTCAAGCAGCTTTTTTTCATCTTGACGTTTTACAATTCGATCAATAAACCCATGATGCAGGATGTTTTCAGCTGATTGGAGGTCGACAGGAATTTGCTGGTGGATTGTCTGTTCAATAACGCGGCGGCCAGCAAAGCCAACAAGTGCATGAGGCTCAGCGAGAATAATATCTCCGTCCATTGCGAAACTAGCAGTTACTCCACCAGTTGTTGGATCGGTTAATACTACGATGTATAAAAGTCCTGCAGCAGCATGCTCGTTTATTGCTTGTGAAACCTTCGCCATCTGCATTAACGACAGAATTCCTTCTTGCATCCGTGCCCCGCCTGAAGCAGTGAATAATACTACTGCTTGGCAATGGGTAGTTGCATATTCAAATAAGCGCGTTATCTTTTCACCTGTAACAGTTCCGAGTGATCCCATAATAAATGTTGGATCCATAATGCCTAGTGAAAATAGCTGATCATTAATCGAAGCTTCACCAGTTAGGACTGAATCATTCAGCTTAGTTTGTCTTTGAAGTTTGCTGATTTTTTCTTGATATCCAGGAAAATGTAGCGGATTCTTTGTCTGGAGATCCTTATCGAATTCTTTAAACGAATCTACTAACCATGAGAGTCGATGACGGGCAGGTATTCGTAATCCATAGTCACAGTTAGGACAAACAGCATATTGTGTTAACTGCTTGGCGAATAGTAATTGATGACAATGTGGACACCTTAGCCACATTTGATCTGGGACCCTTTCATCAGCATTTTTATCTGCTTTGATGTGCCGTTCACTTAAAGTATTATTTTGATCATATAATTTCACGCAGTCAGCCCCCTCTTCCATTGTGGCAAGAAGGAGTCTTCAAGAAACGTTGTTGAAGCTGTTCCTGCCAAAAATTTAGGATTGTTTAGGATTGCTAAATGGAAATTTTGATTGGTTGTTACGCCCATAATTACCATTTCATTTAAAAGTCGTTTGATTTTTTCAATAGCTTCTTGGCGATCTTGACCAAGAGCAATTACCTTAGCGATCATTGAATCATAATAAGGAGTGATCTTGCTGCCAGGATAAATAGCAGTATCAATTCGCATCCCCAAATTACCGACTGGAAGATACAAGTAATTAATCGTCCCAGTCACTGGCATAAAGTTTTGCTTAGGATTTTCTGCATTTATCCGACACTCAATTGCATGTCCATGAACCTGAATATCCTGTTGGGTAAAGGGAAGTGGTTCATTTGCAGCGACAATAACCTGTGCCTTCACTAAGTCGATCCCAGTTACCATCTCCGTCACTGTATGTTCAACCTGAATACGAGTGTTCATTTCCATAAAGTAAAAGTGATGGTCCTTGTCCATTAGGAATTCTATTGTCCCCGTATTATGATAGTTAATCGCATTAATGGCTCGCATGGCAATTTGTCCTAGCGTTTTTCGCTCTTGTTCATTTACTAGGACACAAGGACTTTCTTCAATCAATTTTTGTTTATTCCGTTGAATTGAGCAGTCTCGTTCAGGAAAGAAAACAGCATTGCCAAAATTATCACGAAATACTTGGACCTCAATGTGTTTAACATTCTCCATAATCTTTTCAAGGTACATCCGGTCATCATTAAACGAAAGACGGGCTTCGTTTTGGGCCTCGCTAAAGATTTGCCGCATCTGGTTATGATCGTTAATTCGTCGGATCCCTTTACCGCCACCACCAGCAGCTGCTTTTAACAAAATTGGATACCCAATCTTGTTTGCGACCTCAACAGCGTCATTAACATTGGTAATATAGTCATCGCTTCCAGGAATCACAGGTACCCCTGATTTTTTCATTTGCTCCCGTGCATGCTCCTTGTTCCCCATTAAGTCAATAACTGAGGCTTGGGGACCGATGAACGTAATTCCGCATTCTTCACACATTGTCGCGAATTCCGCATTTTCTGATAGAAAGCCAAAGCCGGGATGGATCGCCTGAGCACCTGTACCAAGAGCAGCTTCCAAAATATTTTTCGCATTCAAATATGAATCTTGGGCACGGGCGGTTCCAACACATACAGCTTCATCCGCTAGTTGAACATGAAGACTTTCGCGGTCTGCAGTTGAATAAATAGCTACTGTCTTAATTCCTAGCTCCCGTAATGACCGTATTATCCTGACAGCAATTTCACCACGATTGGCGACTAGTACTTTGAAAAACATCAAACCACCTACCCAATCATAAAAGTTAATTCGGCTGTACAGGCTTTTTTACCATCGACCGTTGCAATGCCTTTACCAATTCCAATGTTTTTATGAACTTTTTCTAGGTTGACTTCTAACCTTAATGTATCACCAGGGCGGACTACTTTACGAAATTCTGCTGACCGAATCCCACCAAAATAGGCTGTTTTCCCTTGAAACTCTTCTTGAGATAAAAGAGCGACGGCACCTGTTTGCGCCAATGATTCAACAATCAATGCTCCTGGTAAAACTGGATTTTGAGGGAAATGACCATTAAAAACCTCTTCATTAATCGTGATATTACGCCGTGCAATGGCCTTCTTACCAGGGATTAATTCATCAACTTGGTCAATTAGTAACATTGGGTAACGATGCGGAAGAATTTTTTGAATTTCAGTTATATCTAAAGCTTTATTAGTCATTATCTTTATCCTCCTGAACTGAGAAAAGCGGTTGTTCTACTTCAACTAATTCTTCATTGCTTACACAAATTGAAGTAATGATTCCATTAAAAGGGCTTTTTATCTCTGTCATCATTTTCATTGCTTCAATCACACAAACAACATCCCCCTTTTTTACATGGTCGCCACTTCTAACATAGGGATCTGCATCGGGGGTTGGTTGGAGATAGACAGTTCCGACTAGGGGCGCAGTTATATTTTGCGAAGGTAAAGTTGGTTGTTCGTTTGCTTTTTTCTTAACTGAAGTCGTTTGCTCTGTTTTTTCGGTTGTTATAAGATTTTCATGCTTATGGTTTTGCTTATTTTTGCTTAAATAGAGCTGAAAGGAATCTTGATTTATTTCTAATTCACGAATATCAGAATCTTCAAAATTTTGCATTAATGTTTGAATTTCTTTAAATTCCAAGATAGATCACTCCCATTTCTTAAAGGCTAAAACAGCATTATGGCCACCGAAACCAAAAGAATTGCTTATTGCGTAACGGGCGTTTGATGCGTCACTATTTTCTGCCGTCACAAGGTTAACCGAGCACTTCGGATCTTGATTAAAACAACCTATATTCAACGGTAATTGTCCCTTTTGTAAAGCAGCCACTGTTAAGACTGCCTCAATTGCTCCCGCAGCCCCGAGCAAATGTCCAGTCATTCCTTTCGTTGAACTGACACGAACATTGCTATCAGAACCAAATACCTGATTGATTGCTTTAGATTCGCCTTCATCATTAGCATGAGTAGCGGTTCCGTGGGCATTAATATAGGAAATCTCGTTAGGACTAATTCCAGCTTCTTTAATTGCCAGTTCCATTGCTCTTGCCGCCCCTGCACCAGTTGGATCAGGGGATGTAATATGGTAAGCGTCTGAGGTAGCACCATAACCGACAATCTCACCAAGAATGTTAGCACCACGTTTTTGCGCATGCTCAAGCTCCTCTAAAACAAGTGTTGCACCGCCTTCGCCCAAAACAAATCCTTGGCGTGCTTTATCAAATGGCAAGGAAGCTTTAAGTGGATCAGTTGCTTGTGATAGGGCTGTTAATGCCGCAAAGCCAGCAATTCCGATCTCATTTACCGAAGCCTCTGATCCACCGGCAATCATTACTTTGGCGCGTCCTTCTTTAACTTGACGAAAGGCTTCTCCGATTGCATTAGTTCCAGTGGCGCAAGCAGTCACAATCGATGTACAAATATTTTGCGCATTAAAGTGAATGGAAATATTACCGGCTGCCATGTTAGCAATTGACATTGGAACAAACATTGGTGATACCCGTCTAGGACCCTTATCATGCATTTTGATAATTTGCTCTTGAATAGTTGTCAAACCGCCAATTCCAGATCCATAGATAACGCCCATGTCGACTGGCTTGGTATTTGTTTCATTAATTTCCGCCATTTCCATTGCTTCAATAGCGCTTTGTAAGGCGTACTGAGAATAAAGATCCATTCGACGCGCGGCTTTTCTCCCGATGACATCATTAGGGTCAAAATCGTCAATTTCACCTGCCACGGTAATTCCTGTCGGCTTGGCATCAAATTTCTTGATCGCTTTAATTCCAACTTTGCCTGCAAAGCTATTACTTATAAATTCTTGAATACCATTACCATTAGGAGCAACAGCACCCATTCCTGTTATTACAACTCTTGTCATTTAGTTCCTCCTAAATTGTCATTCCACCGTCAACTACAATGGTTTGACCGGTCAAATAATCATTTTCTGCTAAAAATTTTGCGGTCTTAGCAACTTCTTCTGGCTGTCCTAAGCGGTTGAGGGGGATACGACTGAGAATTTGTTCTTTTACTCGCTCAGATAATTTTTCAGTCATATCACTAGTAATCATTCCGGGAGCAATCGCATTGCAACGAATTCCGCGGCGCGCTCCTTCTTGGGCAATAGATTTAGTAAGACCGATGATACCTGCCTTGCTTGCCGCATAATTAGCTTGTCCTGTATTACCATGGAGACCCACAATACTAGCAATGTTAATAATGCAACCGGCTCTTTTTTTGAGCATCTTCTTAAAAATAGGTTGCGTTAACATAAATGTTCCGCGTAAATTAACATTGATGACCTGGTCAAAATCGCTCACTTTCATTCCCATCATTAACTTATCATTTGTGATTCCTGCGTTATTGATAAGAATGTCGATCTTCTCGTATATTTGCCAAGCCGCTGCTGCTAATTCACTAACTGATTCTTCGTTTGCAATATCGCCCTTAAGGTAGTGATATTCCGTCCCTAGTAGATCTAGTTTTTCTTTAAGCGCTTTTGGTAAGTCATCTTGACGTCCATTGAGAATTAGCCGACTACCAGCCTTAGCAAACTCTAATGCAGTAGCTGCCCCAATCCCGCGTGTGCTTCCGCTTATAAAAACGACTTTATCTGTCAGTTCCATCTTTTTGCTCCTTTATAAATTTTTCATAATCAGCAAGATTTTCAATGTGTTGGGTATTTAAGTGCCAGTCAACTTGGTGAGCAAAGCGAGATAACGTCTTTCCAGGACCAATTTCTAATGTTGTGTCAATTTTCGCGTGCTTGACTAATTCCTTAACATTAGCTCCAAAGTGTGTTGGAACAGCTAATTGTTTTTCAAGAATTCCTGGAAGATCCTCATAGTGAAACAAGCTGTTAGTAGTATTGCTAATAACTGCAATCTGTGGTTCATGGAAGTCGACCGTTTGTAACCGGTTATGCATCTGTTGACGTGCACCGTTAAAGAAGGGAGTATGAAATGCACCATTAACTTTGAGCAGAATCGTTCTTTTCGCAAGCTTGTCTTCTTCCATCTTTTTAAGGGTAGCCTTTAAGTCGGTTAATGCCCCGCCCACTACGATTTGTCGTGGTGAATTATAATTAGCAATATAAATCCGCTGACCGTTTTTTTGTTGAGCGGTGATTAGTTCTTTTATTTCTTGAAGTTGAGGGTCAAGTACAGCTGCTAATGTACTTATTTCCCTATCCGCGTCTTGTTGCATAAAGCGCGCACGATCCGCGACTAGTTTGATTCCTTCTTCAAATGAAAGTGAATTACTAGCAATTAAGGCAGCGTATTCGCCTAAGGATAGGCCGATCATCCCCTTAATTGGTAGTTGCGGTAAGTCCCGTTTTAACATTCGGTAGATTCCATAACTAACTGTTACAATTGCTGGTTGAACATATGCTGTTTTATTCAACTCGTTATGCTCGTTTTTCATAATTTTGAGTAAATCAAGCTCACAAACATCACTTGCCCGACTAACAATCCTTGAAAAAAGGGAGTCGGCCATAAGCTCGACTCCCATTCCCGATCGCTGTGCACCTTGACCGCTAAATAATATTCCGTAGTACATTACTTTTCATCCAATTGTTTCTTTACGAAATCAACAACGTCACTAATAGTCTCGATTCCTTCATCGGCATCTAATTCAATCTCAAACTTATCTTCAAGTTCATTCATAATTTCGAAAACATCAAGACTGTCAGCATCAAGATCATCTTTAATTCGTGCGTTCATTGTTACACGATCTTCGTCAACATCTAATTCATCAACAGTAATAGTTTTTACAGTATCAAAAATTTCTTCTTTAGTCATATTCATTCTTCTTTCTCTATTAATAGTTTAAAATTATTGTTCCTGTGCTTAAACCGCCGCCAAAACCACTCATTGCAATAATGTTACCTGGTTTAACCAATTCATGAGCAACAGCTTGCGTCAATAAAATTGGTTCACTAGCAGCGCCCGTATTTCCATATTCACTAATATTCATTGGAAACTTTGTAATTGGTTGCGCCAGTCTCTTTGCAATTTGAGTAATTATCCGTTCATTTGCCTGATGTAATAAAAAATAATCGATATCGTCTAATTTTAAATTAGCTTGTTGAACGGCAGAAGTAATTGAGCGCGGTACTTCATGAGTGGCAAAACGATATACGTCACGGCCGGCCATCGCAAATGGTGAAAGGGATGTTAGTTGCTTAGGGAAGCCAGCTTTAGACGTTGTTTTTCCGGCAATAATTTTATCTTCCAACTCACCAAATGTATGAAGATCACGGCCGAGGATTAAAGGAGTTGCCGTAGTTGTCTTTTGAAGTAACACTCCTCCAGCCCCATCGCCGAACAATACAGCGGTACTTCGATCTTTCCAATCAATCAGTTTTGATAATACTTCTGCACCAATTACCATTGCATTTTGCCAATTAGAGCTTTTCAACATTAATTCAGCTGTATTCATGGCATAGATAAAACCAGTACAAGCTGCTGAAATATCAAACGCAATTGCATTTTTCGCCCCTAATCTTCCTTGAACAATGGCAGCGGTTGACGGCGTATAGGCATCGGGAGACATCGTTGCAATAATAATTAAATCAAGTTCAGTTGCCTTCAAATTGGCATTAGTCAATAACTGATTACCAACATTAAAAGCCAAGTCTGAAGTGTTTTCAGTATTGCTGATATAACGTTGATGAATTCCAGTCCGCGTTTTAATCCACTCATCTGAAGTATCCATAATAGTTGATAGTTGCTGGTTAGTAATATTAAGTGGTGGATGATAACTCGCAGTACTAGTAATTCTTAAATTTTGCAATGTTTGTCAATCCTTATCTCTAAGCATGCTCATCCACAAAATCTTCTAAGTTTTGCAAGGCTTTTTTAACAACCTTCATTTCTTCATCATTCATTCCTTTGAGGAAACGTTCAACCATCATGTTATGAAAGGCCCGGTGCGCACGATATAGTACCCGTCCTCTTTTGGTTAAACGTAACCGAACAATGCGGCGATCATCTTTATCACGAATTCTTTCAACATATCCTTTTCGAATTAAACGATCAGCCATTGAAGTCATTGTTCCTGGAGTTAGATGAAGTTTTTCTGCTACTTGAGAAATTGTTTGATGGTTATACATCGTAATTGCATCAATTGCATGCATCTCTTTAATTGTTAAATCATTGAATGTACTTTTCCGTAACTCATTTTCTTCAATCCATAGAATTCCGGAATAGACTTTGATTAATCCTTTATTGATTTTTTCGTAATCATTATCTTTACTCATAATATATTTCTTCCCTTCAATTTTATTCTATAGCCCCGAATAATTTGATTGTCAAAATATATTATAAATGATAATGATTCACCATGCTAAATCTTTTCTTCTCGTTCAGCAACGATAAAGACAAGTTCTGCATTACAAGCTATTTTGTCGTTCACAAGCGCTTGTGTTTCCACAATTCCCATTGATGATCGAACTTTTTTCATAACAACATTTAGTTTTAATACATCACCAGGACGGACCATTTGTCGAAACCTCGCTTTATGAATTGCGCCAAGATAAGCTGTTTTCTTATAAAAATGCGGTGATTTTAATATCAAAATTGAAGCAGCTTGGGCCAATGTTTCGATAATTAAAACTCCAGGCATAACAGGATTATTAGGAAAATGACCGCGAAAAAAAGATTCATTAATTGTGACATTTTTTGTTGCGGTAATCTTTTCTTCAGGAACTAATTCGTCTACATAATCGATGTAGCAAATCGGATATCGATTAGGAATTAATTCCATAATCTCCTGCGCATTCATTATTGCCAAAAAGATTCACCTGCCTTCAAAAAAATATTTCGAGTATCAAAATATTCGATGATCAAATTATATTCAAAAATATTTTGAATGTCAAATTATATTCAAAAATATTTTGAATGTCAAATTATTTTTATGTCATTTAATTCTTAATGCTTGCAAATTAAAATATTTCTTTACTATTTAATTGAGAATTGGTAAAATAATATTTGTTCGTTATTAACGGGAAATAGCTCAGCTTGGTAGAGCACCTGGTTTGGGACCAGGGGGTCGCAGGT
>BLMQ01000067.1:0-4594 GCA_011958095.1 Lactobacillaceae bacterium
CTGATTATCGTTCGTACTTAGACTCGAGCCTTGTGGTTATTTTCCACGTTATCTTGCTTATTGTTCATAAAAGTAGTTGAGGCTGAGAGAAAACAAAAGTTTTCTCTCAGCCTCATTTTAAATTATTCACCTTTAAAGTAATGCACTTCGGAAATGAAGTCTCCCGTATGAGTCGGGTCACGGAACAAACCGACATTCATCAATTCATCCCCACCATAAGTCTTATCAGTCATCTCATCATGATAATCAATTGTTGGATCAAGTCCCGCCATCTTGGTATTATTAATTTCAAAACGGTTAGTATGCAACTGCTTAAACATAAATAGCAGTGCTTCTGACTTATCAGGACTGACAAATTCCCAAGCGACCGTATTGCTATCAAAAGGACTTTCTAAGCGAATAAAGTCACCATATTGAATTAAGTGGCGGTGAGCCTTGTAAAACTTGATCTGTTCCTTTACCATTTGCCGATCCTCTTCAGTCAAATCTGCTAAGTCAAGTTCATAGCCAAAGACCCCACTCATGGCAACATCGCCCCGCATCTTAAAACTAGTAGAACGGCCAGTTTGTTGGTTAGGTGAAACTGATACGTGAGCCGTCATAGATGAAATTGGATAAGTTAAAGATGTTCCGTATTGGATCTTTAACCGTTCGACCGCGTCTGTATCATCAGATGGCCAACTTTGCGGCATATAGTAAAGAATACCAGCATCGAAGCGACCGCCACCGCCAGAGCAGCCTTCAAACAAGATATTAGGATAACGGGTAACTAACCGCTCCATTAAGTCATATAAACCTAAAACATAACGGTGGCTAACTTCTCCTTGATGTTCTGCATCCGCTGCGCTAGAGAAGACCTCAGTAAGATTACGGTTGAAGTCCCATTTAATATAGTCAAGCGGCACCTTATCTAAAATCAAGCACATTTGATTGTAGATATTATCAACAACTTCTTTACGGCTAAAGTCTAGCACTAATTGATTACGAGAAAGTGTCATGCCACGGTTCGGTTCATGTAAGGCATAGTCTGGATGTTCCTTATATAACTTAGAATCGACTGAAATCATTTCTGGCTCAAACCAGAGGCCGAATTTCATGCCATGCTCGTGGGTCCGGTCTGCTACCCGCTTTAATCCACCAGTAAGCTTATCCTGGTTAACAAACCAATCACCAAGCGATGAATTATCATCATTCCGGTGGCCAAACCAGCCGTCATCAAGAACAAACATTTCAATTCCCAATGGCTTTGCTTCATCAATAATTTGGTCTAACTTCTTATCATCAAAGTCAAAGAAGGTCGCTTCCCAATTATTAATAACAATTGGTCGGTCTGCATATTGATACTTACCGCGAGCAACCCGGTCCCGTAATAACTTATGGAATACTTGTGACATCCCATTTAGGCCCTGTTGACTAAAGCCCATGATTGCTTCCGGTGTCTGAAAATCTTTTCCCGATTCAAGAACCCATTCAAAGTTATAATCATTAATTCCAGTTATTAAGCGAATCTGGTCGATCTGATCTTTTTCCAAGGTAAACTGGTGATTACCAGAGTAGACAAGGAGCACTCCCAAAGCATTTCCCTGAAATTCATCGGTGTTCTTGTCAACCAAGGCCACAAATGGATTCATATGATGAGAACTAGAATTTCGGCGGCTAGAAAATTCTGTGATTCCCCGGCGCAATTCTTGCCGTTCAGGTTGCCGTTCAAGGGCATACTGGCCTGGAACGGAGATAACGTCATAATCATGTTTAGTTAAATCCAATTGCATTGAAGCGATCTTTTCAATTCGTAATTCTTGATTGCTTGTGTTTACTAACCGCGCATTCCGTGTAATAACCGGCCGTTCGTTATAGATAGTGTACGAAAGAATAAGTTGTGCACCGATTGTTTCATCAACTAAAGTAACTTCCAACGTTTCTGCTTCTTTATCACTTTTAACATAAGATGCAGGTAACCCAGCTAATTTGGGCTTTCCCGGTAAAATCTTATAAGACTTGTAACGGAAATCAGTCAGTCGTGAACCATTTTCTGTTTTGATAATAATTGCAGGCACGCGATAGTCTCCGGTATTATTTCCCGAATATTCCTGTAATAAATCATCTTTCGAATAAGTCCGGTCCATCGATCCAGGAAGATTTCCTGAAAACCCACGATCAACTCGTGGATATCGGCGTTCACCATGGTAGTTGCGAATTGCTGGTCCAAAGTAAAGGTGACTGAGGATATTTCCCTCTTCTACTGAAAATAAATAGGAAATTTCTTTATTCTTTAAGTGAAAAACACGTTGTTGTTCATCAAATGTAATCATTCGTTGTGGCCCCTTTCTTGAAATCGATTCTATAATAAACATTTAGTTCTTTTTCGTCAAGCGCTTTCATTGTTGATATAACAATAATTAACCGTCATTATTGACTACTAAACGTTTACTAAAAATATGTTATGCTAGAAATTGATTAAAAGGAGGCTTTCCTATGACTGGTATCAGAAAAATAGCACGTGAGGCTGGTGTATCTCCTGCCAGCGTTTCACGTGTCTTAAGCAATGATTCATCTTTTTCAGTAAGTGAACAAACAAGAGCACGAATTAAAGAAGTAGCAGCAAAGTATAATTACCATCCCCATCTAAACATGCCTGTCACTCCGCCGATAACTCCTCGTTCAATTCTAGTACTCACAACTCATTCGCTCGAGACAGAAGCTCATGACCCTTATTTCATTCAAGTTCATGATGGAATTATTCAGGAAGCTTCCAAGCAAAATATTCAAATCAAAGCTTTTGTTCGTTTTCCCAATAAAGCCTTTCAATTTACTGACGCTCGAAAATATGATGGCGTAATTGTCGCTGGAGTTTTTACGCAAGAATTCTACGCTAATTTAGCTAAAAACAATCCCCATATCGTTTTAATTGACGACTATCGATACCTCCCCGCTTACGATATTATCCGTAATTCGTATTTTGAAGCTACTCAAATCGTTCTTGATCAGCTACTAGAAAATGGCCTTAATAAAATCGCCTTTATCGGTGGAAATATTCATCCCATGAATAATAATGGCGAAACAACAGACTCGTATCAAGATATTCGAGCTAAGGCCTATTTGATGTGGACAAGACTTCATAATATTTCTCCATTGATTGCCCTTAATGGTTGGACTCCTAAAGATGGCTTTGACAGCATGAATGCTCTTTTGAAAGATAATTTTCAGGTCGTCTTAATAGCTAGTGACCAACTAACTATCGGGGCATATCGAGCTCTAAAGCAACATCAGCTTAAAGTCCCCCAAGACCTTCAAATCATTAGCTATAATGATTCGGATATTGCTGAATATTTAGTTCCGTCCCTTTCATCGATCAATCCAGCAAGTTTTTCAATGGGTAAAATAGCAGTTCAAAGACTAGTTCACCGTCTGAATAATCCGAATGATATCCCTATTCATATTAATTTGCCCGCCAAAGCCACTTGGCGCGAAAGTTCAGAAATTAATTTGAATTAGTGAAACGTTTTATAAGTAAAAAGAGAGTAATTGTGCTTGTGATACCGTTTTCTAAGGTTTATACTCAAACATGGTTATCAGATTGATAAACGTTCACTTTAATTAAATGAGGTTTTTAATTATGTTATTAGGAAGTATTGAAGCTGGCGGTACTAAGTTTGTCTGTGCTGTCGGTGACGAAAATTTTAATGAAATTGATAAAAAAATCATCCCTACAACTACCCCCGAAGAAACTTTAGAGGCTTCAATTGAATTTTTTAAGCAGTACCCTGAACTGACTGCACTGTCAATTGCCAGTTTTGGACCAATTGATACTAATCCGGCTAGTGAAAAGTACGGTTATATTACTGATACTCCTAAAGTTAAGTGGCAAAATTGCAATTTTGTCGGTACAATGACTGACGCCCTCAATATTCCCGTCTACTGGACAACGGACGTTAATGGTTCGGTTTACGGTGAATATGTCAATTTAAAAGATAAGTATGATAATCCGGCCTTGGTTTACTATACCCTTGGAACTGGTGTGGGTGCTGGCGCAATTCAAGATGGGCGCTTTATTGGGGGAATTAGTACCCCTGAAATGGGCCATGTTCGCTTACAACGTCACCCAGCTGATCTGAACTTTACTGGTATCTGTCCTTACCACCACGATTGCTTGGAGGGATTAGTAGCTGGGCCAACTTTCAAGGCACGGCTCGGTATTAGTGGCGAAGATGTTCCCGATAATCACCCTGTTTGGGATATCATGGCATATTACGTTGCACAAGCTGCTGTTCAGGTAACTGCCATTTTGCGTCCACAAAAAATTATCTTTGGTGGAAGTGTCTCACGCCCAGCCTTTCTTGAACGGGTTCGAAAGCAATTTGCAATGTTATGGAACGATTATCTTCCAGTTGGATCGCTCGATGAATATATTGTCAACCCTTCTGTTCCAGAAAATGGCTCAGCTACTCTCGGTAATTTTGCATTGGCTAAGCACTTAATCGAAACAAATAAATAACCATCATCGGTCACTATAATGTAAAAATGACTAGGGACTGTGATATAAGTTAAGTTACTTTCATAAAAAGCAAATACGCAGTACAACAATGGCCTCCAA
>BLMQ01000068.1:0-7879 GCA_011958095.1 Lactobacillaceae bacterium
CCTGAAGGAGTTAAGGCTGTGCGCGACGCTTATCCAGATGTTGATATTTATACAGCAGGACTTGATGATCATCTTAATGAAGATGGATACATTGTTCCTGGGTTAGGCGATGCTGGTGACCGTCTTTTTGGTACTAAGTAGATTATTAAGGATTAAAAGCATGATTTGTAGAAAACTTTTTAGCTTTCGCAAATCTTGCTTTTATTTTTTGTTTGTGTTGAAAAGGCTTTCGCTTATAATAGGTACTATACCAGAAAAGGGGAATTGATTAATGGAGACCCAAATTAATGGAATCGCAGCTAGTGATGGAGTAGGAATTGCACCTGCTTACTTATTAACGAAGCCTAATCTTAGTTTTGAAAAGTATCATATTAGTGACCCCGATAGTGAAAAAGCGAGATTACACCGTGCTTTTGAGAAGATCATTCAGAAACTAAAGGAAACCAAAAAGAAGCTTGTTAATAAACTTAATGCAGAAGATTTGGCAATTTTTGATACCCACATTGCAATCTTAAATGATCCTGAAATGATTAAACAAGTTGAAAACCGGATCACCAATCAACGCTTAAATGCAGAATCGGCTTTTGCAGAAGTAATTACTAAGATGATCAAAACCCTTCAGGCGATGACTGGAAATGAATATATGCAAGAGCGGGCATCTGATTTTCAAAATATTCAAGACCAGGTTTTAGCAGAGTTAGAAGGGAAGAAGCTTCCTAATTTACGCGAATTAGATCACCCTGTCATTGTAGTTGCCCATTCGATTGGTCCGGCCGATACTTCACAGATGGATGGCCGCTTTGTTAAGGGAATTATTACTGATTTGGGTGGGCGGACTAGTCACGCAGCGATTATGGCTCGTTCTTTACAGATTCCAGCAATTGTTGGGTGTAACGACATAACCAAAAAGGTGCAGAATGGCCAACGAGTAATTGTTGACGGCTTTGAAGGCAGTGCAATTGTTGAACCATCAACAAATGATGTTAAACAATACCAAAAAATTGCTGATAAGTTTATGAATGTCCGTCAGCAATGGAAAAAAATGATTAACCAGCCCTCAGTAACCGCCGATGGTCAACGGTACAAGATTTCAGCTAATATTGGTTCTTCAGTGGATATTTCGTCAGCAATAGAAAATGGTGCTGATGGTGTTGGCCTATTTCGAACTGAATTTCTTTATATGAAAAGTGACCACCTCCCAACCGAAGAAGAGCAGTTTAATGCTTATCGCCGAGCTGTTGAACAGTTAAATGGGAAACGGTTAGTGGTTCGGACCTTAGATATCGGTGGCGATAAACCACTTCAATTTATGCCCTTACCCAAAGAAATGAATCCATTCCTTGGGTACCGGGCTATTCGGATTGCTCTTGATCGACCAGAAATGTTTAGGACTCAGCTGCGGGCCTTACTCCGCGCATCCGAGTTTGGGAAGATTAATATTATGTTTCCAATGATTACCACGCTTGAAGAATTACGAGCAGCTAAGAAAATCTATTATGAAGAGCAGCAGAAATTAGCTGTTGATCATCCAGGAATTGGCCGCGATATCCATCTTGGGATAATGATTGAAGTTCCATTAGCCGCGTTAAATGCTGATCGTTTAGCTGCAGAAGTTGATTTCTTTAGCATTGGAACTAATGACTTAATCCAATATTGTTTTGCAGCTGACCGTGGTAATGATTCAGTTTCGTACCTTTACCAGCCACTAAATCCAACTTTTTTAAAATTAATTAAGCACATTATCGATGCTGGGCATGCTCATGATACAACGGTAGCGATGTGTGGAGAGATGGCAGGAGATCGTTATGCCTTGCCACTATTAATCGGGATGGGATTGGATGTCTATTCGATGAGTGCCAGTTCTATTTTACGGACACGTTCAATGATGAAGCAATTAGACTGCAAAAAATGTCAGAAACTCTACCAACAGGCTGTTACAACTTGTAATTCAATGACTGGTGTGAAAAAGTTAGTTCAAGATTGGTTGGTAGCAAACTAAAAAGGATTTAGGAAAAGTAAAGATTTTTCTTAAATCCTTTTTTTGTTGCTTGTTAAGAGTAAAATGGCAATAGTTTTGCTGTACTAAGGGGATGTAAAGTTGTGATTAAGCAATACTGGACAAAGCAAAGAATCTGGTTGTTAATTTTTTTAGTGGTTGTTGGAATTGGTGCTCTCTTATTTACCAGCCATAATGAACAGTTTTATCAACAACCAATTGCTAAAGTAATCAGCGAAAAAACGGTGAATAGGCAAAGGGTAAAAGACCAGTTTGATAATGTTGACCATCAATATAATCAACAACTCCAAGTAAAACTAATGAATGGTAAATATCGTGGGCAAGAATTAACAGTCCAAAATACATATAGTGATTCGCAACCGATGGATCAACGTTATCGGGCAGGGAATGAAGTGTTTTTAACCCAGCTTCGTAAACGAGGCGGAAAACTAACCGCCAATGTTAACGGTTATAAGCGGGACACAGTAATCGTCTTTTTACTTTGGCTTGTTGTCTTGATGCTGCTTCTCCTTATGGGGCGTTCAGGACTGTTTGCATTTTTAAGCGTAGTAATTAATGCTCTTTTGTTTATAATTGCAATTGAGATCGACTTAAAGCAAAATGGTCAGCATATCATGCTGCTTTTTAGTGTTCTTGCCATAATTTTTACGTTTATTAGCTTATTATTAGTTCTTGGTTTTAGTAAAAGGATGCTGGCGACTTTTGCGGCAACAGTTATTGGAACATTTGTTGCCTTGGGAGTAAGTATGCTTGTATTTATGTGGACGCATGAACGGGGGATTTACTATGAATCAATGGAATATGTTACGCAAGTTCCCCGACCGCTTTTCTTGGCTGAAACATTGTTGGGGTCTTTAGGAGCGGTAATGGATGAATCAAGTGATATTATCGCCACCCTTTTTGAGCTAAAACAGTTAAATCCCGCTGTTACCCGCAAACAGTTATTTATCTCTGGACGCAATGTTGGTAAATCAATTATGGGACCGTTAATAAATGTTTTGTTTTTAATTTTTATGGTGGATACTTTTACTGGTAGTCTTTTGTATATCAAAAACGGTAACTCGTGGGGATATACCTATGCAATGAATATGAGCTTAGGGACTATTCAGAGTCTGATCAGTGGGATTGGAATTGTCCTTTCAGTTCCCCTTGTAAGTCTATTTGGGGCATTACTCTTAGGAAAGAAGGTGCAAAGATGACGACAATTACGGGCCTTGGCTTGGTCTTGCTAATTTTGATGGTCCTTGTGGGAGGAAAACAGGGCTGGACAGCTTTTTTAAGCTTGCTTCTTAACTTTGGCTTTTTATATTTTGCAATTATTTTAGTCGCGTTTCATGTTCCCCCGTTATTTGTAACGGTGACTATTGGAATTACAATTTTGGCGATAACCATTTTCATGGGAGAGGATGATTTGCGGACAACCGTGACAGCCTTTTATGCTTCACTCATCGTATTATGTTTAATTTTAGTGCTGATCTTTATTGTCGAGCACTGGGCAATGGTGCAGGGCTTTGGGACAGAAGATAGCGATGAATTAGAGGGAATGTCAATTTTAATTGGAATTAGTTATTTCAAAGTTTCTGTTACTACGACTATTTTGAGTTCGCTCGGTGCAATTGCAGAAGCGGCAATGGCGATCTCCTCTGGCCTTACGGAAATCCTTGAGAATCATCCTGAAAGAACTAATCGTCAATTGATTCATAGCGGGATGGCAATTGGACAACAGATTATTGGAACAACATTTAATACGCTTTTCTTTGGCTTCTTTGGAGGATTCTTAGCACTATTTATTTGGTTCTTAGGTCTCCATTATTCCTTTGGTACAATTATGAATAACAAAATTTTTGTGGCAGAAATGATTGAAATTCTAATCTCTTTCATCGGGGTCCTGATCACTGTTCCCATGACTGCTTGGGTGATGACAAAGCGACGTAAATCAGTTATTGACAATCATCCTAAAACAAAGTAATATACGAATAACTTATAAATAGACCTTTAATCGGAGTCCTGTGAGGCTTCAAAGGTGCGGATAAATTCTCAATGCTTTTTCCATAGTTAGGATCGAGTAGGGAAGAGACGACTTTGGAGCAGGGATTCCAAGGTCGTTTTTTCTTTAGGAGGGTTTATATGGCGCACCGTGATAATGTTGTATTAGATGTAGACGAACGACCGGCACCTTGGCAGTGGTTTGGCTTATCTTTACAACATATGTTTTCTATGTTTGGTTCCACTGTTTTAGTCCCAATCTTGGTAGGATTAAATCCAGGAATTGCCTTGTTTAGTTCGGGAGTAGGAACCCTGATGTACTTACTTATTACTAAGCATAAGATTCCTGCTTATATGGGATCTAGTTTCTCATTTGTCGTCCCGATGATGGCCTTAATGAAAACTACTGGTTATCCGGGAATTGCACAGGGTACCATTGCCGTTGGGTGCGTGTATTTAATCGTATCAGTAATTGTAACGTTGGTTGGCTCGCAATGGATTGACCGCATTTTGCCACCAATTGTTGTCGGTCCGATTGTAGTTGTAATTGGATTATCATTAGCAGGAACAGCCGCTAAAGATGCTACCATCAATTCGGCTACTGGTCATTATGATTTACGCTTTTTTGCAGTCGCAATGCTTACGATGGCAATAACAGTTATCTTCAATATGTATTTTAAAGGATTTCTCGGTTTAATTCCGATTTTGATGGGGATTGTCGCTGGTTATATTATTGCGGTCTTATTTGGTATTGTGGATTTTTCCCCAGTTGCGCATGCACACTGGTTTAGTTTGCCAGACTTCCAGATTCCGTTTGTTGATTATCATCCCCAATTATACTGGGGTGCGATTTTGAGTATGGCACCAATCGCTTTTGTTACCATGACAGAACACTTAGGTCATATTATGGTTCTAAACGAGTTGACTGAGCGAAATTACTTCAAGGA
The DNA here is from genome assembly GCA_011958095.1 of Lactobacillaceae bacterium. Lineage (GTDB taxonomy): Bacteria > Bacillota > Bacilli > Lactobacillales > Lactobacillaceae > Limosilactobacillus. The sequence continues at coordinate 4,951 of BLMQ01000068.1, forward strand.
ACCAGGATTGAACCATACGCTTGCGGGAGATGGGACGGCTTCGATTATTGCTGGTTTCGTTGGCGGCCCTCCCGTAACTAGTTATGGTGAAAATATTGGGGTAATGGCAATTACGCGTGTCCATTCAGTTTACGTTATTGCTGGAGCAGCTGTATTTGCTATCTTCTTTAGCTTTATTGGTAAATTAAGCGCCTTGATTGAATCTATTCCTTCACCAGTTATCGGTGGGATTTCATTCCTACTATTTGGTGTGATTGCTTCTAGCGGATTGCGCGTAATGATTGAAAACAAAATTGACTTTAATGAAAAAAGAAATTTGATGATTTCATCGGTTATTTTAGTAATTGGGATTGGAAATGCCTATCTTCAATTAGGAAAATATCAATTCTCTGGATTAGCTGTTGCAGCTGTTCTCGGGATAATAATGAATTTAATCCTTCCCCAAAAAGCCAAAAGTGAAATGTAGTTTGAATTTTTAAGCAGAGTGAGACAAGGTGCTCGGCCTCTTACTCTGCTTTTTTCGTATGATAACAAAACAAAAAAATAAGAGGTCGTGGAAAAAAACAGATTGTAAGAAAAAGTTTATCAAGTCTATGAAAACGTTTTCTTTACACTCTTATCAATTGATTAGTAGGTATATATAAACCTAATGTTTTTTTGAATTTTAACGAAATTAATGATATATTAACATTCGTAACTTGGGGTAGTTCGTTTTATTTGCAACGTTCATCCAATTTACAAGCCAAATTATTGTTATAAGGAAAGAGGTGGAATATGAATGGGCGGTGATGCTTTAACTTTTAAGCTTTTCGGACTTACGTTCAATACTACGAACATTGTTTCTGGACTGATTATCTACGCAATCGTGTTCTTCACTCTTTACGGGATGTCACGAAAGATCCAAATGAAGCCTACTGGTGCACAAAATGTATTTGAGTGGCTAGTTGACTTCACTAATGGAATTGTGCGAAGTCAGATGCCAGCATCCGAACAAGGTCACTATAGTTTCTTTGCCTTTGTTTTGTTTGTTTTCATCTTCTTTGCAAACCAATTCGGTTTAATTTTCCAATTCCATTGGAACGGAGCTGAAGTGCTTAGAAGTCCAACGGCAGATCCAGTTGTTACGTTAACACTTTCTTTAATGGTAATGGTATTAGCATTCGCTGCTGGAGTAGCACATAATGGTCTTGGTGGATACCTGAAAGGATACACTAAACCATTTACTTTAATGCTTCCTGTTAACATTATCGAAGACTTTGCTAACTTCTTAACTCTTGGTCTCCGTATTTTTGGTAACATTTTTGCCGGTGAACTTTTAATGAGTTTGATTGCTAATATGGCATTCTCACATGGAATCCTAACTATTATTCCAGGGTTGTTCTTGGAACTAGCATGGCAAGGATTCTCCGTATTTATCGGTTCGATTCAGGCATATGTCTTTGTAACATTAACGACGGTTTATATTTCTCGGAAGATTTCCGAATAATAATCCCTAAGGAGGAATTTTAAAATGGCATTAGGAGCAATTGCTGCAGGACTCGCGGCTATGGGTGCCGCTATCGGTGGTGGTATCGGTGACGGTATCTTAATCGGACACACAGTTGACAGTATCGCACGTCAACCAGAATTACAAAGTAGATTACAAGCAACGATGTTTATTGGTGTTGGTTTGATTGAAGCCATGCCTATTATTGCCATCGTTATTGGCTTCCTTGTTATGAACAAGTAATTATTTTAAGTTTTTTATTTTAAGATAAGGAGGTGTCAATAGATGTTTGTAAACAGTGTGTTAGCTGAATCAAACAGTTTATACATTGGTGACTTGGTATTCTACATCGTTACTTTTATCATCTTGATGCTATTAGTTAAGCATTTTGCTTGGAAACCAGTAACAGATATGATGAAGAAACGTGCAGATAAGATTGCTAATGACATTGATAATGCTGCTCGTTCACGTGAAAGTGCTGAAAAGATGGCTGCAAAGCGACAAGCGGAGTTACAAAGCTCACGGCAAGAAGCTGCTGAGATTGTAAGTAATGCTAAAAAGTCTGGGGAAACTCAGCGAGCACAGATTGTTGAAACGGCGCAAAAAGATGCCCAAGCTCTCAAGCAACAGGCACAAAAAGATGCTGAGCAAGCACGTCGCGATGCATTAAATAGTGCTAAGGATGACGTTGCAAACTTATCTATTGAGATTGCTTCCAAACTCATCCAAAAAGAATTAAAGGCAGACGATCAAAAAGAATTGATCGATTCCTATATCGAAGGGTTGGTAGAACATGAGTCTTGATAAGAAGACAGTTGCTGCTCGCTATGCGAAAGCACTGTTTGAATTGGTCGATGCTGATAACGAACTCGATCAAACTTATCAAGAATTGATTGCTTTACGCCAAGTCTTTGAGGACAACGAGGGATTGGACGCCGCACTTGCGGGAGTTCAACTGTCACTTGATGAAAAGAAATCATTGATTAAAGCTTTACAGCAAGGTGCTTCAAAGTATGTTGCTAACTTAATTCAAATGGTTTTCGATTACGGCCGTATTGACTGCATGGTCGCAATTATTGATGAGTTTGAACGGCGGTATGACCGTAAAATGAAGCGGATGCATGCTGACGTTACCACAGCGATCCAACTCGATAAACAACAAGAGGATCAACTAAAGGCTAATCTTGCAAAACGTTTTGGTGCTAATGAAGTTACCTTAACAGAACATGTTGATCCAGAAATTTTAGGTGGGGTTATTGTCCATGTTGATAATAAGACATTAGATGGTAGTCTCAGCTCAAAGATTAAGCAAATTCGTCGTTTACTAGTTAGATAAATATATCTTTTTTCAAAGAGGTGAGACCTTTATGAGCATTAAAACTGAGGAAATCAGTTCACTCATCAAAAAACAACTCGCCAACTACCAAGACAAAGTATCTGTCG
>BLMQ01000069.1:0-5708 GCA_011958095.1 Lactobacillaceae bacterium
GAAGTGAGGTTTGACTTAGCATAATGGATCCTAGTATAATTTATCCTTTTAGGGTTTAATCTTCTCAAAACGCTTATCAGTTAAAGCGTATAGAGAAAATAAGACGAGTTACCTTAATGCTAGGATCCATTATGCTAAGTCAAACCTCACTTCAGCAGGTAAATACAATGAAAAGCGTTAAATTGCGTGCAATTGCGTTAAAAAAGCATAAAAAAAGACGTCCTCACCACGAGAACGCCCTTAGATATTCATTTAAAACACATTCATTATATCACATGATTTTATTTACCCTAAAAAGGGTATGGATTTATTCTATCAGTTAGCATTCAGTATTAGAAGTTCCCCTATTGTTGAATGTGCTTATAATAGTTATATATAATATAAGCATGGCAAACGAGAGGGAGTAGCTACCCTTAAATTTACCTAGACAGTCTACAAGCAAGACAGATACCCAGCTTTCTACACCTAATTCAAAGTAGACAAGGAGGCGGTTATCGTGTCTTTGGTTTGTTTCTACTTGTTTAGGAGGACGCCTTTTGACTATCACACTAACAATTACTAGCGCTAAGGTCTTTGGCGGTGTTGTTGCCGTTATTATTACTGCCAATAATGGCAATTAAAAAACGCCTTAAATAAGGCGCTCCAAACATACAAGTAGACTGTCGGGCGTTAGGTTCTGGTACAACCTAGCGCCTTTTTACATAAATAATTATAACATGTGCATATAACTATACAAGGTATAAGTTTACGCTATAGCACACTATATTACACTATATGCAACTCAACACCGAATTGTATAAATACATATGATAGTTATATAATATGAGCATGATAAGTAATAGGAGTAATTAACCTAGCACTTATCAAGGCGGAAAAGAAGCTAGACACCAACCAGCCTTTTACAAGCACAGCAAGAAACGGAAGTGTTGGTTATGTGTTTGTTTCTTGACTGCTAGGGAGGTTCTGGCGGTGAGCATAACATTAACATTTACAAGCTATAAAATGCTTGTATTTGTCATTGTTATTGCAATCAGCCTACTAAAAAAGCATTAATAGCTACTAACTACTAATGCTTTGAAGTAAACCTGTCTAGCAAGAAAACGTCGGGCGTTAGGTTCTTACCCAACCTAGCGCCTTTTTACATAAACAATTATAACATGTGCATATAACTATACAAGATATAACTTTACACTATAGGACGCTATATTACACTATATGCAATTTAAGGGGATGTTTTTCATGGTTACACAAGCACAAATGTGAGCTACAAGACGATACGCCAAACGACACCCAGAAAAGAATAGACTTTATCAATATCGGTCAAATGCTAGAACCTTTATTAAACATTACGCCAGCTTAAAAGACTTAGATAATTTAATTCAATTAGCGCAGGAGCAAAAAGCCAAGTTAATTAACTAAAGGACGACCTAGACAACTAGACCGCCCTTTTATTTTGTACCACTCAATAATCTAATATTATCACTTTGCTGAAGAATGGTTGCAAATGGTAGCATTATGAAATACTTAGCCAAGCTTAAAAATGGTAGGAAATGGTAGGATAAAATACTTACAAATGCTCGCATATTTTTAAATATGATGATGGCAAATGATGGCATAAAAAAAGAGCAGTCTATTAAGCTGCTCTTAGTTATCGTCGAAAAAAACGGCTCTACTTTGCACACCCACAACATTATTTTAGCACATGATTTTGTGTAATTTTGTATGCGTACCTTTCAAAAAAGTATGCATACAAAAACGAAAAAGGTTGCACCCTATTTTGATAGCCCTTGTAAGCCCTTGAAAGCCTCTAGCTTTATGGTTAAAACCTAGGAAATCCTAGGATTTTATTAGTGTTAAAATGCTCAGAAATGCTCGGAAATGATAGGAATTTATAAAAGGATGATACTAACAAATACTAACATTTTCCACTAGCTGATGTTGGGAAATGTTGGGATAAAATTGTTGACAAATGTTGACATTTTTTCAAATATTTTAGCGTTCCCTATTGCTATCGTTGATACATATGTATATAATATAGTTAGCCCCTAAGGAAAGGGGGTGGTTAAATTGCTTTTGAAAGTAAAGAAAAAGCCTAGCAAAATAAAGATTAGATTAAAGCTCAAAATCTTTATATCGCTAGACTTAAATCTTGAAATCAAGTGGTGATTAATCACCGCCCTAAGAGTTGCAAGTTGGTAGCTCAACTCTTAGGGGCTTTTCATATGTATATTATAGCATGACTTAGATGTTCTTTAAATCAAGAATAATTAGTAAAAGCGAGGGATGAAATATGAAGCGCCTTAAATACCAATCAAAGAATAAACACGTTACTATTTCCCTAGACGTATACTCTCCTCGAGAAACGGTGGCAATGTGGAAACAAGATATTAAGAAGTTCAAGAAGTGGCTTCATACACCAAAGGATAAACGTAAAAAGCTATTTGAATTTAAGATTGAAAGGGAAAAATAACATGGCACTTACTGAATCACAGCACAAGGCAATTAACAAATACCGTAGTAAAAATAAAGCACAAGTACAGTACATTAACCGCCGTTCAGTTGCTAAGAATTTCATCTTAAAGAGTGCAACGCAAGAAGACATTGATATGCTACTAGGCTGTATCAAACAACGGCAAGAAGAATTGAGCGACTAAGGACAGCTAACGAAATATGTTAGTTGTCTTTTTATTTACGCTGTAAAAACTGCTTAAATTGCACTAAAAAGACGCTCTACTGTGAGAGCGCCCTTGAGATATAAAAAAATAGCAAATCTATTATAACATCCCCCGCCCTGCATTGTTGAGAAGAGAGAGGCACACATTACCGTATTTTTATTTGCGAGGGCTGTTTTGAAACTTTTTAGATAGGGGGGCTGTCCTTCCCTAGCCTTTGATATATCAACAATCATAAAAATTAAATTATCTAAAACATCCCCTTTTTAGCAATTAATCGGGGATACTTTATCAATAATTCCGACAATTCAGACACCCTAAAAGGAAAATGGCTGAATTTTCCGCAGATATTTCCACAAGCAAAATAAAAAACCACCTAAAAACAGGTGGCCCACGTTGGCAAGAAGATATATTATTTTGTCGTGAAATTGTCGTGGATTTGATTAAAAATAGTGTTCTATAGTGTAAACCTAAAATTAAAAATACTGATATATCAACGATTTAGACACTATCGAAAAGTATTTAAAATATAAAAATTGCCTCAGGCAGGATTCGAACCTGTACATGGATAACCATACAACGACCTGAACGTTGCGCGTCTGCCAGTTCCGCCACTGAGGCACTAACTATTTTGTAACATTATTAAGTATACCGAACTCATCAAAAATTACAAGTATTTTTATTAGCAATCCTCAATTTACTCTTATTTAACAAATTGAATCATTGTTCCATATGCGGTTAGGACCAAGAATTTGGGTGCAACCTGCATATTGGCAACATCCGTAGTAAAACGAACCCCAACAACACCATCTGCACCTTTTTCACTGGCCCGCCGCTTTAATTTTTCTTGAACATCACTAAATAATTGGTCCATGGACTCAAATGAATCAATTGCTTCGGTAGGCATCGCCAAATGACTGGTGGCATTAACAATCCCTAAAATGCGGTGGACTTGAGGAAACCCCTCAGTTGCTAAAAACATCTGTTATCCTCCCTAAATTCTTTACCATTTAAAAATAACAAAGAGGCCGGAACATTTCCAGCCTCTTTTGTTTATTGCGGAAAGAATCTGCTACTTTGCTAGGGAACTAATTATTAATTCATTTTGATTCTAACTTCCGCAAAGTCGCATTTATATCATCAACCTAGTGCACCCTGGTGACCTTATTACATAAATATTCAGTCTAAGATTTCATGTCACACTTATGTTGCTTCTAGCCTACTAATAATTTCTTCGGTGCTAGATTGATATAGGGGATCTTACCACTCTAATCTTTCCACACTTATAATGTACCACCGTTTGTAAGCGATTTCAACATTTAACTTTAGATAACTTGAACTAAGAGAACATACATCGCAATCGCATTATTAATCATATGAATCGCAATTGAATTTCGAATGTCGTCCGTTCGCAAATAAACATATGCCAAGACCATTCCCATATAAGCATACATCAAAAAGCTAATGGGGTTAGTACTCATATGACCGGTAGAAAAGGTTACCCCCGAGAGGATAACTTTCGGCCAGATGTTGCCACGCTTAAAGAACATATTTGTCAATGTACCACGAAAAATAAATTCTTCAGCAATTGGACTTAAAACAACTGCCGAGAAACAAAATACGATCGTGATTACTTGATTATGGCCAAGCAAACTTCCTAGTGCTGCGTTATTTGCTGTCTCAGTTTGATGATAGATAAGTTTGTTAAGATAACTAAGGACATCCATTCCCAAAACAATTGCTATGTAACCACCGATAATCCAGCCAACCTTTATTCCCGCCGGCTGTCCTAATTGGTTATAAGTTTCATATGTCCGGTGTGCCCACCAAATAATCGCTAGCATTAAACAGATGAATAAGACCATGAACCCGTCCACGATAAGCTGGTTGGTCTTTGAATAACGTAGAGCAAAATTAACTGCAATCGGGGGAATCTCAATTGCAATTAGCATCAGCGCAATTAAAATTACCCTAAATATCCACGATTGTTTAATTACTTTTATCATTATTTTTTTCTTCCTTTGCTCGTTTCTCACGCATTCGTTGGATACTCCACCGGGTAGAAATTTTTGTCACGATGATATTTGCAACCACGAAACCAATTACCCAGAGAAGGTACATCACCCACCCAGAGATATAGTGTTCGGCAGTTAGCCATACGAGGATCGCAAAGATGATAAATGGCGGAATAACCACCTTAAGAATAAATTCTGCTTTCACAAAGAAAACCTCCATTATTATTTGTTCAACAGTTTACTAAATTGATACGTGAAGCGCAAGGTTGCTAAAAAAGATGGAAAGGCTGAGAAAAGTTTTTCGCTTTCCTCAGCCTCCCCATTGTTAATTTGTATTTAACTAAATCTAGCTATTCTTTGATGCAGCAACTACTTCGTCATAAGTAGGAATTGATGGTAATGCACCAAGCTTTTGAACAGCTAATGAACTTGCCCGTTGAGCGTAAACAATTGCCTTTTCAATGTTACTCATATCAGGCTTTAATTGGGATGAAAGAGCACCAATAAAGGTATCACCAGCGGCAGTGGTATCAACGGCATTAACCTTAAAGGCAGGAATGAAGTTGTAACCATCTTGAGTACAGTAGAAGGCACCCTTTGCCCCAACAGTAATAATTAAGTTACGGACACCCATTTGAGCAAACTTAGCGGCTGACATAAGCATTGAAGTTTCGTCTGTAATAATAATCCCTGTTAAAGCAGCACTCTCTGTTTCATTTGGAATGATTAAGTCTGTTAACTTCAATAAGTCAGGATTAATTTCATGAGCAGGAGCAGGATTCAAGATTGTCTTTACGCCATTTTCCTTTGCAATTTGGAATGCCCGTAAAGTAGCTTCTTGTGGAGTTTCAAATTGAGCAATCACAAAATCAGCAGCGGCAATTTGATCGCGAGCATCTTCTACTTCTTTCACGCTTAATTGTTGGTTAGCTCCTCCGTACACTAAGATACTATTTTGACCACTTTCATCAAGCAAGATGGCGGCAGATCCTGTACCGGCTTGGTCGTCAACGTGGATCCC
>BLMQ01000070.1:0-1024 GCA_011958095.1 Lactobacillaceae bacterium
AGAATTTTCTAAGCGAGTGGCTGAACGAGTAGCCGAATCTGCTATCGATCAAGGCCTAGCCGGCGACGGAATTACCGATGCAAAGAAGGCAGTAGCAGAAAAAATTTGGAAACCACGATATTAATCAGTCAGCTTGCATCTTTGTGAATAATAAAACCAGATTATTAGACAAAAATAGAAAAGCATCTAAGGAATTAAAAAATCTTAGGTGTTTTTTTGTGTAGAAGTTTGTGAAATTTTTGCAAACACGATTGAAAAAAGCTATTATAACAGTTGGTAAGGCAATAGCTATAAGTGAAATTTATTGAAAATTAAAGATTTGACTATAGCTTTACTTACAAGGTAGGATATACGTGTAAATGATGTGTAACATTTCACAAGATAAAATTGCTCAATTAATATATTGGAGGTTTTTGAGATGTCAGAATACCGTACTGAAGAAGATACGTTAGGTCCTGTTAAAATCCCTGCTGAAGCATTATGGGGACCACAAACAGAACGGAGCCGGAATAACTTCCCAACCGGTCAATACATGCCATTAGCAATCATCCGTGCTTTATTGAACATTAAAAAGGCAGCGGCCCAAGCTAATATGGAAACTAAAGCTATCTCTGAAGAAAAGGGTAATTTAATCGTTAAAGCGATTGATGAATTACTCGCATTAAGTGATGAAGACTTGCGGAAGGACTTTCCATTAAAGGTTTACCAAACTGGTTCTGGTACCCAAACTAACATGAACACTAATGAAGTTGTTGCGCACAAGGCTCATGAAATTAACCCTGACATTGAAATTTTACCAAATGATGATGTTAACAAGGGTCAAAGTTCAAACGATACATTCCCAACTGCTATGAATGTAGTTGCTTTAGAAGCGCTTGATAAGTTGAAACCAGCTGTTCAACACTTAATTGATGAATTAAAGGTTAAGGAAGAGAAGTACATGAAGACTGTTAAAGTTGGACGTACTCACTTGCAAGATGCTGTTCCATTGACATTTGGGCAAGAACTTTCTGGTTACATTGCT
>BLMQ01000071.1:0-1526 GCA_011958095.1 Lactobacillaceae bacterium
ATGATGGCTTGAAGGATACACCTTTTTTCAACTTTTTTAATTTATTTTTTAAACCTGAACTTTTTTATTATTTGAAATAAAAAAGATTTGTTTTTTATATCTAAAAATAAAAAATACGCCCTTAAATTATCTTTTAAGAACGTATTTGCTAACAATTGGTCTAATTTATTTTACGCGAGCTAAGTAATAGTGCTTCTTACCCTTTCGAACAATCACAAACTTACCTTCAAAATGTGCTTGGGGATCAATCTCGGCGTCAACATCATCAACTTTTTCCCCATTAATTCTGATAGCCCCACTCGATACATCTTGCCGAGCTTGGCGACGTGAAGGTTCAATATCATTATCGGTTAACCAAATAACAATATTTTCTTTCTTATTTTCTACATCTACTGAAGGCATATTCTTAAAGCCTTGTTCAATTTCTGCAACAGAAAGGTCAGCAACATCCCCAGAGAACAATGCTTTACTAATTCGTTCTGCTTCTTCAACTGCTTCTTGGCCATGAACAAATTTAGTTACTTCTTGGGCTAGGCGACGTTGAGCTTCTCGCTTCCATGGTTCTTTCTCAACGCTTTCTGCCAAGTCATCAATTTCTTCCTTTGATAAGAAAGTGAAGTACTTCAAGTATTTAATAACGTCACGGTCATCTTGGTTAATCCAGAATTGATAAAATTCGTATGGAGAAGTCTTTTCTGGGTCAAGCCAAATTGCACCACCCGCCGTCTTTCCAAATTTAGTTCCATCAGCTTTGAGCATTAATGGAATGGTAAGTCCGTAAACCTTAGTATCTGGTCCTTCAACCTTATGAATCAAATCAATTCCGGCAGTGATGTTTCCCCACTGATCGGAGCCACCAATTTGTAATTGCACATCGTTGTGACGATAAAGATGAAGGAAATCGACTGATTGAAGAATTTGGTAAGTGAACTCAGTAAATGAAATTCCAGCATCTAACCGACTTGCTACTACTTCCTTATTTAACATGGTGTTGATGTTAAACAGTTTACCGTAGTCACGAAGGAAGTCTAATAAACTGATCTTTGATAACCATTCATAGTTATTTACAATCGTGAAGTTTTCAGTGCCGAACAACTTCTTCATTTGAGCAGTTAATGCTTCTTCGTTGTGGTGAACTTGATCCATGGTTTGAAGCTGCCGTTCTGACTTTCGACCGGATGGATCACCAATTGCACCAGTTCCTCCCCCAATAATAATTACTGGGTGATGGCCTGCTAATTGGAATCGTTTCAAAATCATAAATGGAATTAAGTGTCCAATATGAAGACTGTCCCCGGTTGGGTCAGTTCCACAGTAAAGAGCAATTTTATCTTCTGATGTTAATTTGCGTAGGCCTTCTTCGTCTGTAACTTGGTTAATAGCCCCACGCCATTCTAGTTCATTAAGAATATCCATGTTTACCTCCATAAATTTCTCGGATACAAAAAATCCCCAACTTCAAATAATGAAGTCAGGGACGATTTACCGCGTTACCACCTTGATTTGCAGCTAAATAGCTACCACTC
>BLMQ01000072.1:0-20685 GCA_011958095.1 Lactobacillaceae bacterium
CTCGAGGCTAAGTCCGAACGATAATCAGCCCGTGCCGTGCTAATCACCGTTCTATTCTTAGCCCACCGCCTTGTCGAGAAAGTTAATTCCCACTCACGTTTTTTAAATTATTTTTGAGTGTACTGACGATGTGCCGGTGCTTTATAGTTTTGCATAAATGCCAAGATCTGATCAAACTGGTCACTAAAACAGATACTATTCAAATAAGGATCTTCTACAAAGCCAGCCTTATTCATTTGCTTAAATAGATCGTTTAACGAATCATAAAAGCCATTAAAGTTGTAAAAAGCAACCGGCTTATGATTATCCCCAACTGTTGTCCATGAGGCAGCTTCGGTAATTTCCTCTAATGTCCCAAAGCCGCCGGGAAAAGCTAATAACCCATCCGCAAGATTCATCATCGTTTGCTTGCGAATATCCATATTAGGGACAATTCTTACATCTTTTAATTCATTATAAATGGCTCCACGATCAGCTAGTTCAGTAGTTATTACCCCGTGAACAACGCCGCCATTTTTTAAGACTGTCCGAGCAAGGGTTCCCATCAAGCCAAACGCACCGGCACCATAAACCAATTCAATATCGTGTTGGACCAACCATTCACCAAACCGGTGTGCTTCATGATTGAATGCTGGATCATTACCGTCACGCGCACCACAATAGACTGCAATTCGTTTAATCATACAACTACTCCCCTTTAATATTTTTTAGAGAATCTAATTGATGTTTAATTGTTGCTGCTGCACTCTTAATCTCCTCTTCTTCCAATGGGTAAAGGTTTAAGAGAAGGAGGTTGCCAATTCCTTGCCGACCAATTAACGCTGGAAAGCTGATGTAGGTTGAATACTGTGGCTGATAAATTGCAACTGGCAACGCTAATTGTTCATCCGCGAAAATCGCCGTAATAATTCGGAGAGTCCAGGCAGTAACAGCACTAACATTATACCCTAACCCATCAAGAGTGTACCAATTACTAAGGTTCGCCTTAATTTTAAGCTGACTTTGATCTAAGTGGTGACCATTGATTGCCGCGGTTAAGGGCTGGCCATTTACGCGAACAGTTGACCAAGCAAATACTTGATGACCATCATGCTGACCATAGACAAAGCCAGTTACATTAGCAGCGGCTACCTTTGCGGTTTCTGCAATTGCCCGATAAAGGCGAGCGGTTTCAACAACTGTGCCAATCCCAATTACTTGTTTTTGCGGTAAGCCAACTTTTTGCTGGAGAACAGCAGTAATTGTCTCATTAGGATTAGTAAGGTTAATTAGGATCCCACTAAAATCACTCTTAAAAATCTTATTACCAACTTGTAAGGCCTGCTGATAGCTGGTCTCAAGCTCAGCCATTGGTTGTTGCTTCATCAAAGCACTCTTGCCAAAGGCGGTAATAAGGACATCCGCATCGGCTAAGGCAGCGTAATCTTGAATAATTATTTTTGTGTGGGTCGCTAAAACGGTTTGTGCATCATTTAAATCGGCCTGGATCGCAATAGCTAGTTGATCTTTTTCATCAATCAAAACTAATTCATCAACTTTTCCATTCATTACTAATTGGTTGGCTAACATTTCACCCACATGGCCGAGGCCAATAATTCCAATCTTTCTCATTTTTAGCGCTTCTTTCTATTTCCCGGGAAATAACGAAAGTGAAGATAAGGTTATTACCCTACTTTAAAAAGATAGAGACTAGGAAATAATCTCCTCAGTCTCTTTTATTTTTCCTGAAAATCCTGAACTTCTGGGAAATCACTAAGAATTACATCACGAGCACCCTTTGAGAAATCAAAAGCTGCTTGAGCATTATAACTTTCTTGATGATTTCCTACATGTAATACTACTCGCGTTGGTTGCAAATCTACTTGAACTCCTAACTCAATGGCAGCTTTGACCAATTGTTGAACATCATCTGAGTAAACATCGCTAATTGCTTGCAGAGGATGTTGGAAATTAATATTTTTTGTATAACGATCATTAGCAATCTTCAATCCAAATGATAATAAATCACCATTTTCAAGTTGATCTGCTAACTGACCGCTAAGAGTTAGGGAGGGGTCATCCACTCGTCGTTGAACGAACTTCAAAGCAAGCTGATATTCTCGCGGAGCATTAAACTCAACAATAAAGTTTTGCAATTCTGCAATTAACTGCATCGCTTCTTCATGCATCCACGGTAACTGCTCCTTCGGTTTTTGTAAGGCCACTTCATTATTCCGTTTTTTTGCTTCCGCTAAACGTTCTTCTAAGTTATCAGGTAATGGGGAAAGAATACTATTTAAAAGCATTAATTCAAGGAAGTTAATCGTATCATCACTAATTCCTGTCCGCGACAACGGATCAAGGTCAAAATTACGAAACTCAAGATAATCAATACCTTCTTGTAAAGCCCCATCAATGTCATGCATATCATGGTTATGCCGTCGTAATCGTACTGGACCAAAGAATTCCTTCATACTATAGTAAGTGCCATTATCCATGAAGTGCTTTAGTTCTGTAAAATGCTGGTCGTATGAAGTATAGGTAACTTGCTCATTGGTGAAATTGTCATCCCCATAATCACTACAACGCAAACTCCGAACTGGCAGCTCCAAATCCTCTGGAATACTATGTGGCATATCTTCAGAAACCGGACTTGCTCCATATAAGTACGTAAATAACCATTGATAAAGGTAGAATTTTTGCGCTAATTTAAAGTAAAGATGATTTTGAAAATCAATGCGATTTGGATACCGGTCCGCATAAAAGCGGTGATAAATCTCGTTGATTAATCCACCATCTAAACTAAAATTAACATGAACATCCCCCAAGATTTCTTGAACAATGCCGTATTTTTTGCCTAGATAATCATGAGTCTGTTGATCCCATTTTTTTGTAAATGCAGTTTGCAAATACTCAAGATCATGCTGATAAGTCGGTCCCGGCGCCATACTTAGCGGCCATAATCGTTCATCACTCCGTAAATGTGAGATAACAATCTGTTCTAACATTTTTAGTTGCCGGACTGCATTCTTAGCCCCAACAACTGGACCTGTTTCAAAGTCCATCATGTCATCCGTATAGCCTGAGTTCAAATAAATATTATATTGCCGTGAACGCAGATTTTCAGGATATGGATAACGACTTGCCCGCCCATTGGTCAAAATTCGGTGCTTCTTTGCCTCTAAACCAAACTGTGAAGAAAAAAGTTTGGCATTTAATGACGGTTCTTTTAAAGCTGCTTTAAGTTGATCATAATCGGTTCCCATCCAAGAATCCCTCCAATCAATCATTTTAATTTTATTCAAATTCAACCATAACACTTTTGGAACATAATAGACAATAATAACTTAATTATTTCACTGGATAATCACTTCAAAATAGATTAACGCTTTCTGTCCTTAATTATACCAATCTCCGCCACCAAGGAACATAAAAGTGCTGATACGCTTTCTTCTTAGCAAAGAAATGATTAATTCCGCTATTTTTACACTGGTGTTCCTTTAATGAATTAACATAATCAGTATAAACTTCTATTCGCTGCGAATCTGGAACGCCCCGCCATGCGGTAACATCCTGCATATTTTTTACTAAGTCAGCATAATTACCGCCATCATCATAATCAATAGGTGCCTGCCAATATTTTTTAGCAACCCTTCGAAGCTGACTATCGGTCGGTTGAGTAATATCAAGACGTTGATGAGTATGCCGATATTTACCAGTTACATAATACTCTCCATAGGGAATCCCATAGTTAAAAGATTCTGTATCAGCAATTTGCCGTAATTGACTGGTCGAATAATGCGTGGGATCTGAATCAACCCTTCCTTGGTTATCAAAGTGATAAATATTCCATTGACTAATAAACTTTCCTGTTTCGATATCAACAATAAATTCAATCATTCGGGCTGGATTAGCATACCGACGATACGAATTACGAACTAATTGAACCTTCATATTAGAGGGGTAAGCAAATTCATGATGATAACGATTATGGTAATTAGCACCAGTCTTAAAGTCTAATTTAAAGTGATTATCGTGGGCATAGGAAAGCAATCGTTGAAAATCTGTCGCTTCTGGTGAAAGAGAAGGACATTGATATCGACGAATAAAAGCGATGTTTTGCCGATCAAGATAACTGCGAAATAAATGAATTTTGCGTCCTAACAAATCCGCTCTTAGTCCTTCCTTCCCTGAATAAGCCGTCACAACTAGGTCACGAAAATAAGGATAGAAAAAACTGGTAGGGGCTAACTGAGATGAAAATTGATATCCAGTTGGTGAAAATTGAAGAAATCCATAGTTATCAATATAAGCTTGTAAATGGTGATTAATAATTAAATCAAGCTGTTCATGGGCGTTAAGACCGCTTTGTTTCAAGGTTCTTATATAGTTAACGGAACCAATTTGATTTGCTTTTATCATGTTATTTGTCATAAATATCATTTAACGGTTCATGAACCATCGTAACATGCTCGCGCTCGGCCTCTATAAAATGATCACCAACAGATTCAAAACCATATTTTTTGTAAAAGTCCTCAACATAGGCTTGGGCATGAATAGTTATCTTAAAGTTGGGGAAATTCACTTTGATTCCACTTAATAAATATTCAATAATCTTTCCACCTAAACCAATCCCGCGTGCTTGTGGAGCTACAACTACGCGGCCAAAAGTTACAACATCATTCTGAATAAAATAACGTGCATAAGCAACTACTTCACCATTAGCAGTCGCAAAAACATGGTGCGCAAGTGGGTCACTATCATCCGGATCAGGATAGGAACTCTGTTGTTCTCCATTAAAAACTTGTGCTCGTAACTTAAGAATGGCAAAAAGTTCATTAACTGTTAGTTCAGTAAATTGTTTATCAAACCATTGCATAATTTATCCCTCCTATAATTTTATATATTATACAAAAAATAGTAAGTTAGCATAATTTTCCCGCAAAACAATTTTATTATTAAATTTATGGAATATAATAAAGGTAAGGATTTATTTGTGAAGGGAGCGTTCAATAATGGATAATTTTTCACCTAATCGTCGAAACGTTGTTGATATTACCGACTTAAATAAGTTTTTAACAAAAATGTATGGTTTAATGACCCTGGCAGTATTGCTTTCTGCCTTAACCGCTTGGCTCGTAATGACTGTTTTCGCTCAGCAATTTACTGCTTTTATGGTCAATAACCGCTGGGGAATGTGGTTAATTATCCTCTTGCCAATTATCCTAACGTTGGGGATCAATTTTAATGCTACTCGTAGTCCTGGTCTTTGTCTGTTCCTATTAATTTTAACAGCGATCGTCTACGGAATTACCTTTGCTTTTATCGCAGGCGCTTATGCTGGTACTGATATTGCAACAGCCTTCGTTTCCTCAGCGGGTGTATTCTTAACAATGGCGATTATTGGTACTTTTTCTCACCGTGATTTTACGCGACTTGGTTCTTATGCCAGTGCAGCCTTAATTGGCTTGATTATCGCCATGCTGGTTAACTTTTTTGTCCAAAGCCCAATGATTAATTATCTGCTTTCGATCGTTGCCGTAATCATTTTTACAGCGCTAACTGCTTGGGATGCACAACGAATGAAAAATATCTATATCGAATGCAATGGTCAAGTCTCATCCAATGGACTGGCTGTTCTTGGCGCTTTACAACTTTACCTTGATTTTATCAATCTCTTTATTAGCTTCTTAGATATTTTTGGATCAAGCAATGACAGATAAAAACACTAAAAAACATGAAATCAAATACAAATATTCATCGATTACCTTTTAAATTATCACTCTTAGCAATTTCATTATTCATAATGATGTCGGCAGTAATTTCGCCGGCCCTTCCGCTAATGATGCACGCATTTCCCACAATTAGTCATGTAAAGATTGAGTTACTCACTACTATTCCTAATCTTGGCATGATTTTTGGATTATTAATCAGTCCCTTTCTCAACAGGAAATGGTCACCAAAAAGAATTATTCTTATTAGCTTGCTTATTGTCGGCGTGATGGGTCCTTTGCCAGTTATCTTAAATAATTATTTACTAATTTTGATTTCGCGAATTTTTTTAGGAATCGGCATTGGCAGTTACAATTCGTTAGCTGTGAGCTTAATTCCGCAATTGTATACCGGCAATCAGCATGAATTGAATCGAATGATTGGTTTTCAAAATATTATGAACAACTTAGGTTACGTTGTCGGTTCGTTAGCAATCTGTTATTTAGTCACTTTATCCTGGCACGCTGTCTTTCTTGTTTATATTATTGCGATTCCAGTTTTACTAGCATTCAAAATCTGGGTACAATTACCAAAGTCTACTAGGAAGACCAAAGATAGCTCAATATCAATGCACAGTTTAACTAAATTCGTCCACCCAGTGATCATCTGAATTAGTATCATGGTATTGCTAATTTATATTTTTTACATGGCCCTTGCCTACAAACTACCGACATTAATTGTCGATGCTGGTTTAGGGAATGAAAGTACTGCTTCCCTCTTGTTGGCCCTTCTTGCCGCCATTGGTATTCCAATTAGCGCTGCCTTTGATTGGCTTGAACAACGGCTTCATCAATTTATATTTCCACTTTGTTTAGCATTTAATGCTGGCGGCTTCTTCTTGATTAGTACTGCTCACCATTTTTGGATATTAGTAATTGGTTGTATCATTCTCGGAAGTGGTTTTGGTCTTGTGATGCCCTTTATTTTCAAATGGATTGATAACGTTAGCACTAAAAATGCTGTTAACTTCTCGACGACCATTATCTTAATCATGATGGATATTGGCTGTACCATTTCACCACTGGTAATTGCCCTTATCGATCATACGGCAAGAGGAGCGTTATTCTCATCTGCTATTTTCTTCACATTATTAACAATTTATGGCTTATTTAAGAGCCTAAAACACACTTTTATTAAATAACAAAAATGGTCAGCGAAAAAATGCTAGTTTTTTCCTGACCGTTTTTTCTTAGTATATTTTTTCCACACTAGTGCCTCTTTAATACACGGATAGTGACGAATAAGGATTAATGTGTATGTACCAGTTGTAACCGTAAGTAATAGCCAAATTACCCACCCATTATCTGGCAAAAATTTAAAACGTTCTCGTAAAACTTCATCTAATAATTCAAATAATAGCCCTTTAAAAGTCATCTTTAACCCTAAAAGGTGATCCGTTGCAATTTCAACCATAAATACGAGGGCAAATCCATATAAATAGGCCCAACCGCGCCGATATTTAAATATATGATTACCATATTTATCTTTTTTCGCTGTTTTTACAATGCGAACACTAAATGTTTGAAACCAGCCAAGCATAATACCAATTAAAATTAGAACAATCGTAACTAGCAAATGCCATTCCTGTTGCTCCGTAAAGATCGAAATAATCGTCATGACTAATGCATAAATCGGAATAATTATAAAACTAGTCTTAGTCACAGTTTCTAATTGAAATGTTCCCTTAATGAAATTATATAAAATCAATAGACAAAAAATTATTAAGAGAGTCATTAAACATCCCTCCTAATATAAATATAAGATAGATTTTAATAACTCTCCACTATTACACTTTTAATAAAGCAAAGAAATTTCCTTTATACCAATAATTTAAGGAATTTTACCATTTGCTGTAAATTTTTGACCACTTATTACATATACAATATAAGCGGTGACAAATATAATATACTTAAATTAGAAAGGAAGTGGGAACTATGAAAGTAAACTGTCATATCGACCCTAATATTGAAGAGGAACATCTCGATTTATTTGTCCGTGAAATGAATCCCCAAATTAATAACCTCTTAAAAAGTTTTACAAGTACCGAACCAGTATTATGGTGTTATGACGCCGATCAAATCATCCCCATTAAATTCCCTGATATCTTTGAACTAACTGTCGCTAAGACTGGTACTAAAATTTCAACAAAAGATCATACCTATTTTTATCGTGAACGGTTATCCCACTTCAAAAGCAATCTTCCGAATGATTTTATTGAAGCATCTGTCAGCACTATTTTTAATTATCATTACCTTGATCACCTTGAGTTATTAGATAATGGCTTGATAGATGCAATTTTAACGAATGGTAGCCATATTCAGATTTCGCGACGAAAAATCAAAAATTTGAAAGCGAGGTTAGGACTATGAAAAAATATATCAAATATACGATTGGTTTCTCAGCGATTGGGGTTCTAATTGGGCTAGCAATCTCATTAGTTTTCAATTATCTTAATGGCAGTACCATCTACTACCCATCATCCCCTAATTTTGTTAACCAATTCGCCCATCCCCTTAACAGCGTAACTGTTTCTGTTATTTTATGGATGCTAATTGGCTGTGTTTTTGGGTTTGGCAGTTTAATTTTTGAACTTAAAAATTGGTCACTGCTAAAGAAAACAATCATTAATTTTTGCGCTTACTATGCTGGCTTTGCGCCATTAGCAATCCTATGCGGTTGGTTCCCATTGACTTGGATTAATTTTGCCATTTTCACGCTTATCTTTATTGTAATTTATGTCATAATTTGGCTTCTTAATTGGTACTCGATAAAAAAAGAGATTCGCTCAATTAATCAGCAAATCAAAAAGTAGTTTTCCCTCACATTTGATTGTAATAAGCCTGGACCAATTCAACAAAGTTATTAATATTATAAGTTGTTCCAAATAGCTTACGAGCCGTTGTCGACCAATAAGAAATCGGGTCTTCGTGATCAGTTCCACCAAGATAGCTTGAAATCATTGCATGGGTCCAAACAGTGCCACCACCATCTTTGGTTCCTTTCGTCACGGGCAAATTATTCTGTTTTAAGATATAGGCTGTATAGTAAGCAGCGTTGCCAAGCTGGTTTGCAAAAGATGCTGCGGTATATTCATGAGGCATTTCAAACTGGACAAAGTATGGATTAGCATATGGCCCTGCTCCTTCTGCCATATATTTCGTATCAGCGATATTCAAAATTTGTTGATTATCAATAAATGTATGAACAAATACTCTAGTTGAACTATAATTTTGCTTCATATAAGATACTTCACTACTAATCGTTGAATTTTCATTCCCAGTATCGTGAATTACGACCCCACGAGGATTTCCAGATGAAGTACTGTACCCGCGTTGTTCAAATATACTTGAAATTTGTTTAGTAATTTTAGCATGTGGAAGACCAGATTGGCTAAGATAATTATTGATTTCGTTGTTCATTTTCAATTCAATATCGGTGGCCCGAACAAAATAATTTTTTCCATTATAGTTAAGCCGTGCGTAAGTATCATCATTATCATTAGAAGTCAGATAGTAGCGATTGACCTTAACTAATGCTTGATCAGGCAGGTTGGCGCGTTGAATTGCTGAAAGTGAATTATATACTCTTGCGCCACTGCTTAACGTAGCCGTTTCACTAACAGCATATGAATTACTGACCTCCCGCGTATGATGAGAATAAAACCAACTCCCACCGATTATTGCTGCGACGATTACAACAAGTGATAGATATATTAAATTTTGTTTTTTCTTTCTCCTTGCCATACTAGTTATTGTAACGAATAAATTTGAATTTTGTAGGAAAAAACTAATTATTTATAAGTAAAGTTAAAAATCCCTTGCCGTCATCAATACTGAAAGCAAGGGATCATTTTTTATTTACTAATTATTAATCAACCTCACATTAAACATGCTATTTACGTGATTAACACCTATGCACGTAATATTGTTAAATAAAAATATTTATGATATTAAATACTTACAAAAAATAAGCAAGAGGAAGGAGCAACTAATTATGAATGTCGAATTAGGAATCTCAACATTTGGTGAAACGACCCCACTCGAAAAAACAGGTAAGGCAATTAGCCACGATGAACGGATTAGAAATCTTATTGAAGAAGTAGAATTGGCCGACCAAGTAGGAATTGATGCATATGCTATCGGTAAACACCACCGCAAAGACTTTGCAGTTTCGGCACCTGAAATCATTATAGCGATGGCGGCCGCAAAAACAAATTCATCTTTCAAGCGCCACTACTAATTTACCAACGATTGATCCAATTCGGGTTTTTGAGCAATATGCCACAATTGATGCAATGGCTCCTGGAAGAATTGAAATTATGGCTGGCCGCGGATCATTTACTGAAGCTTTTGACTTATTTGGTTATGATCTTGATAATTATGATGAACTATTTAAGGAAAAATTGGATATGCTAGTTGAAATTAACCGGAACGAAATTCTTGATTGGCCACAAGGAAAGTTCACGCCAAAAGTTGACCACATTGGAATCTATCCTCGGCCAAAGAAGCCATTGAAAATATCGCTAGCTACTGGTGGCAATCATAACTCGACCATTAGAGCGGCCGAAATGGGACTACCAATCGTTTATGCAATTATTGGTGGTCAGATGGATGCCTTTAAGCCATTAGCACAGCTCTATCGTGTTGTGGCTGAAAAAACAGGTCACAAATTAAGTGAAATGCCTGTTTCTGCCCACTCGTGGGGATGGCTAAGTGATGACAAGGAAAAGGCAATCAAAGAATACTTCTACCCAACTAAATTGCTTGTTGATACGATTAGTAAAGAGCGGCCACAATGGACTGGCATGACATATGAACAATACCTTGAAAGCATTGGCGAAAATGGTGTTATTTTTGTCGGGGATGCCGATACGGTTGCTGACAAGATTATTAAAATGATGGAATTGCTTGGCTTGAAGCGTTTCTACCTCCACTTACCAATTGCCTCAATGCCCCATAAAGATGTATTAAAAGCAATTGAAATTTATGGAAAAGAAGTTGTACCAAAAGTCAAAAAATATTTCAAGGATAAAAGCAAATTGAATGACTTTTCAATTAAATGGAAAGAATAAAAAGATAGACGCCGATGAGAAAAGATTTTTCTCACCTGCGTCTTTTTATTATTAGGGCTTAATATTCTCAGTTGAAAGTCTGTGCCGTTCAAATGGAACTAGGGATATGTTGAAGGAATATTTCCCAGGAAATAATCATTTAACGGCATCTTTAATTGGAAGATAATTAGGATTAAGATTATTCTCTTCAGACCGATCAGCAAATTTTACTTCAGTGATTCCATATTCATCTGCTTGCATTCCAATCTTTCTTAAAGGCGACGAGTAATTAAATCTTACAATCATTATAGCCTTTCTCTTTAGTTAAAATGTAAAATTTCATTTACAGGACGACGCTCTGAATGGTAGCTATTAATTGTCGTATCAGCCGAATATCCAAGCGAGATACCAACAATAAACCGTTCATCGTCTGGCACATCTAAAGTTTGATGAAGAATAGCTGGGAAACGAACACTGTTATAGGTTGGAATCGTTCCTAAACCATAAGCAGTTGCTGCTAACATGATGTTTTCAGCAAATAAGCCCGCATCAAAAATCGACCAATCTGGTGAAGCTTTAGGAATAGTAATATAAAGAATTACTGGCGAATCATATAAAGTATTGCTGGCATTTGTCATCTTTTCATGTGCCTCATCGAAATTAGCAAAATGATGAACAATTCCATGCCGCCATTGCTTCCTATTATCTTGGGTTTGCGGTGCCCAATCTTCACGGCTCATCACTGGCAAATCTGAATTCCCTTGGTTACCTGCAATATCTTGATCACGATAAGCATTCTTAATTTCTTGTAATGTATCGCCCATCGCACAATATACTTGCCAAGGTTGAGAGTTTACCCATGATGGAGCACGTTGAGCTAATTCAACAATTTTAGTAATCATTTTCTTTTCAACGGGTTTGTCCGTAAATTGACGAATTGAATGGCGTTGATTAATTGCATCTTGTAATTCCATTAGATGACTCCTCCTAAATCACATACTCTTACTAAAGTTTAGCATATTTAGGTTTACTTTAATAAGATCTTGTATTGGTCACTTTATTTCTTTCGCCGCACTGCTTCTCTAATCTTGGGATAGCGAACCATTAAGCAGGCCCCATAAGTAAAACTAGTTGCGACATTTAACACCCAGATGAACCAGGCGTTGTGACTACGGAAAAATGCGATTGTGGATAAGTCTTTAAGAACCTCTTCAAACAGTTCATGTGATATTTCCGTAGCATTAATATGGGCCCCATAAAATACCTCAACACTGATGCCAATTGCAAATGAAACAAGCCAGCCCACAAGATACGGCCAATTCCTTTTAACCTTCAAAATTGGTCGTTGATGGGAATCTAGTTTATTGGTGTCTTTAATCTGCGTTTTACTTGCCTGTAGAAAGCCAATCGAAGCTCCTAAGATTAGAAGAATAATTGTAAGTCCAGCGGCCGTTAAAGATCTTACGTTTTCTAAGCTCAAGACCATCATAATTGCAGAATACACTGGGATAATTATTAGCTCAAATCGTGTTACCTTTTCATATTCAAATGTTCCTTTAATGAATTTATAGATTAATAGAATTACAAATATAGTCATTGATAATACCCTAACTTTTAAGAATATATTTGTATTGTACTATATGACAAAGATATTGAAATGGCCAATTTATAAATAATAATCTGAGACAGCTAACGTTAGCACCAACATGTCCCGTAACAATAGACCATTTTCGTGAATAGGTTGTCCGTAATTTTTAACAAAAAAGTTTCTTTTAATCTCCGTAACGCGAAAACCTATTTTCTGGTAAAGATATAATTGCTTAAAACTTGTACTCCCAGTGCCAATTTGCAATTGTTGATAATGATGTACCTTTGCAAAGTGAACGGCATCCTGCAATAGCTTGGTTGCTATTCCGCGATTTTCAAACCGTGGATCAACAGCAATATTCTTTATTTCTAATTTATCCGGTGAAAGTTCTTGCAGAACCATTACAGCAATGGGATGACCATCTTTAGACCGCGCGAAAAGCATCCCTGCTTGCAGATAATCTTGAATTAATTTCTTACTTGGATCAGCACGAAAAAGCAAATTCCAATGTTCAGGAGTTGCTGTCGTTACTAATTCCATCCTTGTGTCGTTATTACTCATCCGACAATCCCTTTATTTATATTAACGATCGCCGGAAACTGCTGATGAAGCTGTTTTAAAAATTTCATTACTCAAACTCCTTTTTTCCATTAAGAATGTTTGCACACACTTTCTTATTAAGGAGACTAATTTCCGCTTACATTACTTAAGGCAGTAACCCAGCAACCTTATCACCTAACGTTGGATAAATCGCCATTACCTTTTGGCGATACTCATCCCCATTAATCTTCAAACCAATAATTGGCAAGAAGTTATTAATATCATCAGCCGCATAATCGCCAATTTCACTTGCCCCTACCAATTGCTTATCCTTAAAGACTAAGGTAAGGGTACTGATTTGATCGTTTTGGCCCGCGTAAAGGCTACCATATTTTAGTGAAACTGTCTTAACTTGATATTGTGAGTCACCAGCGACATCATCTGGATTAACACCGGCACGGGCAACCTCTGGGAATGTAAAGGCTGCTTGACCAATTGTCGGGTAAACAATATCTTGATCCGTTTTACCTGTTAAATAGTCAAAAAGATATTGACCCTCAAATTCAGCGACCGGTGTTAATTTAGGTTGTTTCCGATTAACAACATCCCCAACTGCATACACACCGTCAACCGTTGTCATTAAGTGACCGTCGACATTAATACCATGACGATCATATTCAATATCAGTATTTTCAAGCGCTAATTTTTCGATATTTGGATGACGACCAGTTGCATCAAGTACATAGTCAGTCTGTATTTCGCCATGATCGGTCGTAACGAGCAAGCCATCTTTCCCTTGACTTACTTTTTGGGTATCAGTATTAAAGCTAAATTTTATTCCCCGTTGCTTCATCGCATTAACTAGCGCTTCATCTTCCGCCTTGGTAAATTCACGAAGGACACGGTCAGAATGAACAACGATTGTTACCTCAGCGCCAGCAGCTGCTACAAGGGTTGCTAACTCTAAGCCCACAAAGCCAGCACCGATTATCGTAATCCGTTGTGGAAGTTCTTTTAACGAGAGGAAGTCATAACTAGTATGAAGATATTCTTTACCAGGAATATCCAGAATATTTGGTGTTTGCCCCGTCGCAATGATAATATGATCGGCCTGGTATTGATGATCGTTTACACTAATAGTTTGATTATCTACAAAACTTGCGTAGCCGTCTTCAATATCATGATTTTTCTTAATAATATCGCGAGTTTCACCTGGCCATGGATCAAACCGCTTAAGCTTAGTCTGCATTAATGCTTCCCAATCTAATTTTGCTGGTTGACTAATGCCTCGACCAAGAAGTTGCTGAGATTGGAGGACAGTCCGGGCTGCTCCCTCCAGAAAAATTTTGGGCTCGCATCCATAATTAGGACAAGTGCCCCCATATTCGAAGCCCTCGATTACCAATACTTTACGGTCGGTTTTAGCCAAAAGATTAGCCATTTTATAGGCTGCTGGTCCTGATCCGATCAGAATATCATCATACTTTTTCATGTTCATCCCTCCAGATTCTTACATTATTGAATCAAGTGTAACTTAAGTAATGAAAAGAGTACAAACGTTTTGTTTCGTCGTATAAAAATATTAATCAAAACTCAATTAATACTTATCCTCTTTCATCATGAAAACGAATTCAACTAATGATTTAACAGTATTTTGTCTAACCTATTGTATGATCCATTCAAGAATGATAGATTAGCCTTTAATTATTAGGAGGTGGTCTACATGTTAAAAGTTAATACATTATTTATCATGACCGCCAGTATTCTCGTGTTATTGATGACACCAGGACTGGCTTTTTTCTATGGTGGTCTAGTCAATCGGCGCCACGCTAATAACATGTTGCTAACTGTTTTTATGATGTGTGGCTTAGCCGTGATTCTCTGGATTACAGTAGGCTATTCTCTTTCATTTTCCGGTAACCATTGGGGAATAGTCGGAAATTTAAATAATATATTAATGATTCATGTGCCAATCGATGCTATCACTAAAACCGGTATTCCAATTGGCGATTATGCAATGTTTATGATGATGTTTGCAATTATTACCCCGGCAATCTTTTGTGGATCGGTCGTCGGCCACGGACGCTTTAATTTTTTAGTAATGTTTACCATTTGCTGGTCTATCTTTGTTTACTACCCCCTTGTCCATATGGTTTGGGCACCACATGGACTATTAGCAAGATTAGGGGCAGTTGACTTTGCTGGTGGATTAGTTGTTCATGTAAATGCGGGGATAACGGCCTTAATCCTTTCAGCCTGGGTTGGTCGACGGA
This sequence comes from Lactobacillaceae bacterium, assembly GCA_011958095.1. Taxonomy (GTDB): domain Bacteria; phylum Bacillota; class Bacilli; order Lactobacillales; family Lactobacillaceae; genus Limosilactobacillus. The sequence goes on from BLMQ01000072.1 coordinate 15,203, forward strand.
AAGATGTTCATTCTCAACGCAATAATTTATCGTGGGTATTAATTGGAACAGCCCTTTTATGGATTGGCTGGTACGGCTTTAACGCTGGTACGGCCCTCGCCGTTAATGATACGGCCGTGCAAGCCATGTTAACAACGACCATCTCATGTTCAAGTGCAATGGTAACATGGATGTTATTGGATCGTTATCAGTTTAATCATGTTACCCTAGCTGGTGTCTGTAACGGTGCAATTACTGGTTTAGTAGCAATCACTCCTGGAGCAGGCTACATTACACTAGGTGGTTCAATGATTATTGGAATAGTCGGTGCAATTGTTAGCCAATACTTTATTACTAAGATTAAACCACAACTGCCAATTGATGATGTTGTTGATGCATTCGGTTGCCATGGGGTTAGTGGTATCTGGGGAAGCATTGCAACTGGTATTTTTGCTAGCCATCAGATCAGTCATCTAGTACCTAATGGGCTTTTATTTGGTGGTGGTTTGCACCTTTTGCTTGTTCAAATCTTCGTTACCTTATTGACAATTATATTTATCGGTGTGATGGATATTATCTTAATAAAACTGCTCTCAATTGTTTTACCGGTTTCGATTGATAATGAAAAACTGGCGGCAATTCAAAGTAAGTGAGCTTAAATTGTTGCTGCAAAATTAGATTATTTACGTATATATTCCTTTAGAAGCAAAAATAACATAAGGAGTAAATTTATGAATAATCTATCACGAGAAGTGATATGCTCCCATTAGAGTAGACACAGAAATATACAAAATTCTATGTCTATTTTGATGGGAATTTTTGTATGTCTGGAAGAACAACTAAGCATAGCCTTAATCAACGATTAGAGATTGTAAACAAGGCTTTGTCTGGAGCACCAATGATGGGCTTAGTTAAGCAATATCAGGTAGATCGAACAACGATAAGACGTTGGATTCGAAATTATGAACTTGATGGAATCGAAGGCTTAAAAGATACTCATCATTGGCACCATTATTCAACTGAATTTAAGCTTAGGGTAGTAGAGGATTACCTTAATCATCAGCTAACAGTGAGTATGTGCTGTAAAAAATATCATATTTCTAGTGAGAGTGTTCTAAGACTGTGGGTTAGCCGGTATACTAGTGGTAAAACCTTATCTATTACCGGAGGATCTACCACGATAGAAAGGAACCCACCAAAGAAGTTTAGTTACGATGAACGGCTTAAGATTGTCCACGACACGATTACCCATGATAAAAATTACCAAATGGCAATCAAAAAGTACGGTGCCTCTTACACTCAAGTTTATAATTGGGTTAAAAAGTATGAAGAACACGGGCAAGCGGGGCTAGAAGATCATCGTGGACACTGCATCAAAGATCAAGCTAATCGTAAACTGACCCGTGAGGAAGAACTAGAATTAGAGCTAGCGGCTCTCAAGAAACGTAATATTGACCTAGAAGCAGAGAATTTCTTCCTAAAAAAATTGAGAGCCCTGAAAAGATCAGAGAAGTAAGTTACCATAGTCGGTGCGTAGCGATTAAGGAGACGTTAAAGGACTTTTCAGGGCAAATATCAATTAGTCGGCTCTGTCTGCTAGCTCAAGTGTCCCGAGCAGGCTATTATCGTTGGTTAAACCGCAAGAAATCACCCAAACAACTTTTGGACAAGCAACTAATGGCCTTAATCAAGTCCATCTATAACGAAAGGAAGGGTAAGTGGGGTTACCGTCGAATTAAGATGGAATTAAACAACCGTTTAGGTAAGCACTATAACGTGAAACGAATTCGTCGCCTAATGAGTCTGCTTGACCAATAATATTTATTCTGGCAGATGAAGAAGCATAGTAAAGTGGCTTGATCCCTTGCTTTGTAAAAGATTCATTATCAGGATCTGCTTGAATTTCTTGAAAAATTTTTTGAAATTCACTTTGCATATAATATGACCCGCCTTTCTCTTATTTTCTAAACTGATATAACGTGTATATTATCAACTAAGCAATAATTACCTAATTAAACTAATTTTCGAATAATTCAATTCGACGTAATTGACGTTTCAGTTGACCTTGCTTTTCTAATAAAGCAAATTTACGAGACAGGGTCTCAGGTGTTGTTCCAAGGTATAAGGCTAAGTCCTTCATTTTTAAAGGTAAGGTAAAATTATTTTTACCAATTTCACCTGCATATGTTTGTAAATACTTTAATAACCGGTCTTCAATCTTCGGCAAAGCCAACAAGTGAATTTGTTTTTGCATTTCCGAAACTTTAACAATATTTAGTTCCAATAATCGAATACTTAATTCTGACTGTTTATGCATCAGCTTCAGTAAATCCTGCCGTTTTAATAAACAAATTTCACTGTGTTCCGTAGCCTCGACGTAATTATTGATATTTTTTTGACCAAAAAGCCAATCCTCACCAATATAATCACCTGTATGCAAAATTTGCAAAACATTCTCATAGCCGTCTTCATCTAAGGTGTACTGCTTAGCGTTACCATCAGCGACAATTACCAAATTATCATTTATCGTTGGATCAATTATCACTTCACCCTTTTGATAGTTTTTATGCTGAACTAATTTTTCGATTTGCATCTTCTCATCCTGAGGTAAAGCATTAAATAGTGGTACTAAATTAACACATAAATCAGCCATTAAATTCATCGTCCTTTAATTAAAGGTCATCATCGTCGTCTTCGACATACAATCCTTCTTTTAGTTCATGACCTAAGAAGTCTTGAGTTGCCCGAATTTGCTCCTTAATCCAAGCCATTAAATTAGTTAAATTAGCAGATAATTCTAGCCAACTTTCATTGTTAGCTAAAGCAATTGCCTTAGTAATGAAGAGCGTTTGCGTATCAAAATCTTTTACCAAGGCAAATAATTGGTTATCACCTGTTAAATATTTGCTACTGCCATCTTCTTCTAGCATAGTATATTCCTTAAATTGAGCTGTAATTGTTGGAATATTTTCACCATTATTAACCAATAAGTGATTCAATTGATCAAATTCCTGACGTTCATAAGCAATCCAACCAGCAGCTTTTTCGGCTAAAAAAAGACTAGCAGATCCTTTAGCAAATAAGTTAGCTTGGTTAATCTTTAAAGAATGGATTAACAAGTTAGAAATAATGTGACCAGTCATGGCAGCTGCAGTTGGCTGATGGTGATCAAGGTCGCTTTGCTTCAATTCCGCCTGGTATTTTTCTTCTGCATTCATCAGTTAAGCTCCTTTTCCTTAATTCCTTGTACTTCATAACCCATTTTTTCAATGGCTGTCTTGACGTCAACAGTTTTAGTCTTATCAGGATCCAGCGTAAATTTTAGCTTTCCTGCATTGAATAAAACTTTTATTTGGTCGGTTCCATCCAAACTACCAACCGCCCTTTCAATTTTGCTTAAGCATGAAGGACAGGTCATACCAGATAATTTCATCATTACTTTTTCCATGATTAAATTCCCCCTTCCTTATTAATTTACATATCTAATGCTACTTTGTTTTGTTGATTATAAACTTGATGATCGTCAATTTTTTGTTGAAATTTGATTAATCTCATCCCGTTCAAGATAACAATTAAGATACTAAATTCATGAATAAACATCCCACTTGCCATTTCAACATAACCCCCAAACAAACCGATGAACAATAATAAGACTGTCAGTAAAGCCATCACGATATTTTCATTCATGTTCAAAATTGTCTTCTTGGATAAGCCAAGGGCATAAGCGATCTTCCGCAAGTCATTTTTAACTAAAACTATGTCTGAAACTTCAATGGCAACATCCGTTCCACTACCAACGGCAATTGCAACATTAGCATTAGCTAAAGCCGGACTATCATTGATCCCATCACCAATAAAAGCAATATGGTGTCCCTTGGCTCTTTCTTTTTCAACAAAAGCAGCCTTGTCTTGTGGCAACATTTGACCATGAACTTCATCGATTGACAACTTCGCCGCAATTCGTTCAGCAGTTTCTTGATTGTCTCCAGAAAGCATAACTAACTTTTTAACCCCTAATTCTTTTAAGCGGGTTAAAGCATCATTAGCTTCTGGGCGCAATTGATCTTTAATGCCAAAAACAGCTAATTGACTTTGGTCTTCATTAGCAAAAGCGACAACTGAATTACCTAATTGACTCAAATGATTAATTATCTTATCCAATTTTGCATTGGTACGGGTATTTTCAACGATTAAGTCTTGGTTACCTAAATAATATTTTTGATTATTTAAAATGGCGATGATTCCCTTACCCTTAACAGTTTCCACTTTAATTGAAGCTGGCTTTTGTTTATTTAATTTGGCAATTGCCTGAGCTAAGGGGTGGTTACTTTGACGCTCAATTTGAGCAGCTAATTTAATAATTTCATCTTTGGACCCATTTAATACCTCAATTGCACTAACTTCTGGATGTCCAACAGTCAAAGTGCCGGTTTTATCAAAAGCAATTTCATCAATCCGGTGAGTTTGATCCATTACTTGCGACCCTTTAAACATAATGCCGCTTTTAGCACCATTACCGATACCAGCAACTGTAGATACTGGTACACCAATAACTAGAGCACCTGGGCAGCCCAGCACCATGACCGTAATAGCTAACTTAAGATCTTTAGTAATTAGGCCCACAGCAATCGCAATTACAAGTACGGCAGGAGTGTAATATTTGGAAAACCGGTTAATTAACTTTTCTGTATGTGACTTTGTATCTTGTGCTTCTTCAACCATTTCAATAATTTTACCGAAAGTCGTATCTTCACCGACTGCGGTAGTTTCGACAGTCAATGTACCGTTTTCAAGGATAGTTCCTGCATATACTTCATTACCGGCTTTTTTATTAACTAATTTAGATTCACCGTTAACACTGGCTTCATTAAGATAACCAGAACCTGAAATAACCTTGCCATCGACTGGAACCTGATCACCAGTTTTAACTAAAATCTTCTCACCAGGATCAATGAAATCGACGTCTTCTTTCTCAGTTGAGCCATCATCTTGAACAACCAACGCAGTCTGTGGTGCCATTTTGGTTAAATCAGCAACGGCTGACCGCGTTTTCTTTAGGGTTAATTCTTCCAGTACATCTCCTAACATGAATAGCCAAGTAACAATGGCTGCTTCATTAAATTTACCAATAATGAAGGCACCGATTACCGCCAGCGATACTAAAACATCAATAGAAATTAATTTAACCCTTAAAGATGAAATAGCCGTCAAAGCAATTGGAAGCACTCCGACAATCCCCACGATAAGCATTAAAGTCTGGTATGGTAAATTCATGTGCAATAGCCATTTAGATCCTTCAGCAAGCAACAGCAGAATAGTATTAACAAACAAAAGCTGCTTTTTGTACCTCATAAAAAATTGTTGTAACTTAATCATTTTTCACCTCTCCCTTTCTTGACACTACACATTATAGGTAAAAAACAATTTAGGTGACTTGACTGTTATCAAGAGGCTATAATGCCCTCTGAGTATACAGATGAAATAGAAAATTCATCTTATACTTG
>BLMQ01000073.1:0-1020 GCA_011958095.1 Lactobacillaceae bacterium
GTATCCCTAATCAAAAGAAAGGCAATCACAAATGACCTATAAACATCTTACCACAAGCGAACTGACCCTCATAGCTGATTTTTGGCATCAAGGTACTAAAGCCTATCGAGTTGCGAAATTGCTTCAACGCAGTCAAGAAACTATCTACCGTGTTTATCGTTTCCTTAATGATGGTAAAACTATCGCCCAATACCTTCAGACTTATCAGCGACATAAGCATCGTTGTGGTCGGAAGCAGACCCAACTGCCAACTGTCGAGGTTGATTATATCCATGCGCGAATCAAAGCTGGTTGGACTCCTGATACTATCATTGGTCGAAGTGAACGCCCGCTTAACTGTAGTATGCGCACCCTTTATCGCATGTTTGCTCGCAACCAGTATGGTTTTTCCGTTAAGCAGCTACCAATGAAGGGAAAACGCCATCCCAACGGCTATGTGGAACGTCGGGGTAAGACTGGGCAACTAGGACGCAGTATCCACCAACGCTACCAAGACTTTCCTCACTACCAAGAAGAATTTAGTCATTTGGAAGCCGATACTGTTCAAGGGAAAGCCCATCAAGGAGCAGTCATGACCTTGGTTGAACGTCAATCCAAAGTCATGATTGTCCTTAACGTTCACCATAAGTCGGCGGATGCGATTAATCAGCACCTCGATCAATGGCTATCAAAACTGCCACGCCATCTGTTTAAGTCGATTACTTTTGACAATGGCAGGGAGTTTGCGGGCTGGAAAGAGATCGCTAACAAGCATGATCTGCACACCTACTTTGCGGAAGTCAGTGCTCCTAATCAGCGTGGACTCAATAAGAACAATAACGGCATCTTACGTCGTGATGGTCTTAGTAAACGCATGGATTTTTGCCACTTATCTGATGAACTAGTTATTCAACTGATGCATCGACGGTATAATATTCCCCGGAAGTCACTTAATTACCGCACACCACTCGAGGTATTCATGGGTTATGTCACGAATGAACAACTTTCACCTTTTTTCTAATTTAAATTGACATTTCAGGT
>BLMQ01000074.1:0-43023 GCA_011958095.1 Lactobacillaceae bacterium
GACGCACTAGTTCAGCTGCAATTCCTTGTCCACGGTAAGTTGGTTGCACAAAAACTCGTTCAACGACAACGTGATCATTTGTATCTGGAACTTTTGGAAAACTGATTTCGCCAACTAAAGGTTCTTGATCGTCAAAAGCAATGATACGCTGACCATCAACTCGATATTGCATATAAACACATCCTTTCATAATAATTTTCGATAAACTGCTTTTAAAAGTCAAGTTATCAAAGCGATACCATTAACTTATTATCTAGCATATAATAGTATACTGGAATTATTAAGAATAAAACACTATGAGGTGAACGTAATGAAACGTGGATTTAAGATTGTTTCTAGTAAGGAAGACCAAGATATACATTTACCCCAACGCCAAACAACACGGGCGGCCGGATATGATTTTGAGGCGTCAGAAGATTTTGTTCTGCCATCAATTTGGAAGGGCAATTTCTTAAAGGCGCTTTGGCAAATTCATCAACAAAAAAAGCTGACTGATGAAGAGTTTAAGGCTGCTGATTCCTGCTTAAAGCCATACTTAGTACCAACTGGCATCAAAGCCTACATGCAACCTGATGAATTTCTCTTATTAGCTAACCGGTCAAGTGGTCCTTTTAAACGCCGCCTGATTTTACCAAATGGAATCGGCATTGTGGATGCAGACTATTATGATAATGATAGTAACGAAGGGGAAATTTTCTTCCAGCTTATTAACTATGGGTTACGAGATTATCATATAAAAAAGGGAGAACGGATCGGTCAGGGGATTTTTATGCCTTATTTAACTGCTGATAGTGAAGAACAACCAACTGCTAAACGGACTGGCGGTTTTGGTTCAACAAAAGAATAAATAAACTTAGAGAGGAATTAAAGCGATGGCAAAAGTTCGAACACAATATGTTTGCCAAAACTGTGGTTACAACTCACCACGCTACTTAGGCCGGTGTCCAAACTGTGGTGAGTGGAATACTTTAGTAGAAGAACAGGTCGAAGCCAATTCTGTACCAACAAAAAAAGCAACCACCACCTTAACCGGCTTAGTTGCCAAACCACAGAAAATTAATGAGATTGATAGTACAGAGACTCCCCGCGTAAAAACAAAATTGAACGAGTTAAATCGCGTTTTAGGTGGAGGAATCGTTCCTGGATCACTGATTCTAATTGGAGGGGATCCGGGAATCGGAAAATCGACCCTCCTTTTACAAGTTTCCGGACAATTAAGTGATGAGCATCACCGGGTTTTATATGTGTCTGGAGAAGAAAGTGGGACACAAATTAAAATGCGAGCGGAACGATTAAAAGTTGCTGGGGATGACTTTTATGTGTATCCAGAAACGAATATGGATAGTATTCGGGATACTATTCGTGACCTCAAGCCAGAGTATGTTGTGATTGACTCGGTACAAACGATGCAGGCAACGGATGTAAGTTCAGCGATTGGTAGTGTATCGCAAATTCGTGAAGTTACCGCCCAGTTAATGCAAATTGCTAAAAGTAATAACATTACGATTTTTGTCGTTGGACATGTGACAAAGGGTGGTGCAATCGCCGGTCCAAAGATTTTAGAGCACATGGTTGATACGGTTTTGTATTTTGAAGGAGATCTGCACCATACATATCGTATTTTGCGATCAGTGAAAAATCGATTTGGTTCAACCAACGAGCTCGGCATTTTTGAGATGCATACAAATGGGCTGACGGAAGTAAAAAATCCATCAGAAATCTTTTTAGAGGAACGATTACATGATGCAACTGGTTCAGCGGTGGTTGTTTCATTAGAAGGAACGCGACCGATTTTAGTGGAAATTCAGGCGCTGGTAACACCGACCGTTTATGGAAATGCACAGCGAACTGCTACCGGTTTGAGTCGAAACCGAGTATCATTGATAATGGCAGTATTAGAGAAACGTGCTAACTTAATGCTTCAAAATCAAGATGCTTACTTAAAAGCAGCTGGGGGCGTTAAATTAGATGAGCCAGCGATTGATTTAGCACTTGCGGTAAGCATTGCCTCTAGTTACCGAGATAAAGGTACCCAACCAACTGACGCATTTGTCGGTGAAGTAGGTTTAACTGGGGAAATTCGTCGGGTAAACCGCATTGAACAGCGGGTTGCTGAAGCAGAAAAACTTGGCTTTAAACGGATCTTTATTCCCAAAAATAATTTAAAGGGTTGGAAACCGTCAACTAATATTCAAGTAGTCGGTGTCTCAACGCTTAAAGAGGCGTTATATTTAGCGCTGGGGTAAAATAAATAATTGAAAGGATGAAGCAAATGCGGCGTAGAATGATTACTCTCATTTATATTCTAGTTGGCGCGGCAGTGGGATTTTATTATTTGCCATTATTATGGGGGATTTTGAACATCGCCCTTAACCCGGCATTATTAGTATTTATCGACATTATTATTGGTGCACTTATTTTCTGGCTATTATCACTCCCATTGGTTAGCGGCACTGAAAAGTTGATCCAGCGAATCGAAAAAGAACTAACCAAGCGTAGTCCCGTATACCTTTTCTTTGGGACCTTATTAACGATTATTGGCTTAGTTTTAGCAGTTCTTATTTCGATTCCATTGTGGAGAACGAGGATTCCGGTAATTAATAATATTTTGCCGATCCTCTTGATGATTGTCTTTAGTTATTTTGGTTTTCGAATTGGTACGACGCGGTTAGATGATTGGCGCAAAGCATTTACCCATGCCAAAAGTAGTAAAAACGATGGTGGGAATGTAATTGAACGCCAGGATGATAATTACCATCATTATAAAATCTTAGATACGAATATTTTGATTGATGGGCGTATTTATGATTTAGTCAAAACAGGTTTTTTAGAAGGGACATTACTGGTTCCTAACTTTGTTTTATATGAATTGCAATATATCGCTGATTCTGGCGAAAGTATTAAGCGTGTTCGTGGACGCCGTGGCCTTGATATTTTAAATAAGTTACGGAATGAGAAAATTGTCCCAATCGAAATGTATGATGGGGACTTTGAAGATATTCCAGAGGTTGATAGTAAATTAATTGCCCTCGCTAAAAAAGTCGATGGGGTAATTGTGACAAATGATTATAACCTTAATAAGGTAATTCAATTCCAAAATGTTCAAGTACTGAATATTAATAACTTGGCGAAATCATTGCGGCCACGAGTTATCCCGGGCGAAACGATGACGGTTGTTGTTGTGAAAAAAGGGACTGAACGACAACAAGGTGTTGCTTATCTTGATGATGGAACGATGGTGGTTGTTGAAGATGGTCGTTACTTCATGGATAAACAAATTGAAGTTGAAGTAACCAGTGCGCTTCAGACAGACGCTGGTCGAATGATCTTTGCCCGTCCGCTTCATTCACAACGAGGAATTGATGAGCACACAGACCATAAAGAAAATCGGAATAATAAAGACAAGAAAAAATAATAAAGAATGGCTGCGAAGAGAGTTTTCTTACTTCCAGCTATTTTTTTAAACAAAAAAAGAAGCAGCTCGGGAAAAAGCTGCCTCTTAGGGAGTATTACGATAATCTTGGGGGAGATTTCGTAAAAAAGAAAATATTTTTTTCGGTTACTATTGGGAGGAGTAATTGAAAAATAATAGGTTTCATTGATGTAGTAAAGTTCATCTTTACTACGCTATATATAATAACAGTAGAATGTGAAGAAAGTATGACCAAATGGTAAATAATTTTTTGGATACAAATTAATATCATCAGAAATGCTATTCTAATACGGAATGTGGTAAGATTAACTGTACAAATTAATTCTTTATTAATGATTTTTAAGGAGCGGATAGACATGCTAACAATTTACAATACGTTAACAAGAAAAAAAGAAGAATTTAAGCCATTACATCCAGGCGTTGTTAACATGTATGTCTGTGGTCCGACGGTTTATAATTACATTCATATTGGAAATGCGCGCAGTGCGATCGCCTTTGATACAGTCCGACGTTACCTTGAATTCAAAGGGTATAAAGTAAATTATGTTTCTAACTTTACGGACGTTGACGATAAAATGATTAAGGCAGCTGCCGAGCAAGGGATTACCGTTCCACAATTAGCGGAGAAGTATATCAATGCTTTTATGGAAGATACCGCAGCAATTAATATTGAGCCAGCTACTCTTCATCCCCGGGCAACGGAAAACATTACGGAGATCATTAAATTCGTGCAAGGATTAATAGAGAAAGGATATGCTTACCCTAAAGATGGGGATGTTTATTATCGGGCACGAAAGTTTAACCACTATGGCCAGCTTTCTGGGCAATCACTTGATGACCTTGAAGTTGGGGCAAGTGAACATGTTAGTGCGGATGAGGTTAATAAGAAGGAAGATCCACTTGATTTTGCTTTATGGAAAGCAGCTAAGCCCGGCGAAATTAGTTGGGATTCACCATGGGGAAAAGGTCGTCCAGGATGGCATATCGAATGTTCAGTGATGTCTACTAAGTACTTGGGAAAGACAATTGATATTCATGCAGGGGGACAAGACCTTGAATTCCCTCACCATGAAAATGAGATTGCCCAAAGTGAAGCAGAAACGGGCCAAAAATTTGTTCGTTACTGGATGCACAATGGTTTTGTAACAATTGGAAAAGATAACGAGAAGATGAGTAAGTCTCTCCATAATTTCATTACTGTTCATGAAATTATCAAGGAAGTAGATCCTCAGGTTTTACGTTTCTTTATGGCGACTACGCAATACCGGCGTCCAATTCAATATAGTCAGGCAAACTTAACTGATGCGCAAAATAATCTTAATCATATTCAAACAGCCTTTGATAACTTGACTTATCGTGAACAAGATGCCGATAAGGGAGAGGTTCAAGAAGTCACTGATCGGCTTGAGCAATTCCATCACCAATTTATTACAGCGATGGATGATGACATCAATGTCCAAAATGGGATTGCTACAGTCTACGAATTAGTTAAATATGCAAATGTTTATGCTCAACAAGATAATGTTAGCTTAGGTGCCATTCAAGCAATCAAAAAAGAGCTTGTTGAATTGATGAGTATTTTTGGCGTTAAGCTTGAAGCAAGTGACAATCAAATCAATGATGAAAAGATTAAGCAATTGATTGAAGAACGAAATATAGCACGGAAGAATAAAGATTTTGCGCGAAGTGATGAAATTCGAGACAACCTTAAAAAACAAGGAATTATTCTTGAAGATACCCCTCAAGGAACGCGTTACAAAAAGGAATAGAAAGGATCCTTATGGTACAAGCAGACTATCGACAACTTAATGGAATTGCTTTGGCTTATTTAGGGGATGCAGCTTATGAGGTTTACATTCGTCAGTATCTTTTAACCAAGGGAATTAGCAAACCAACGAAATTGCAGCATATTGCTACCCACTATGTTTCAGCAAAAGCACAGGCGGCTCTCATCGATCTGATGAAAGAAGACGAGTTATTGTCAGATGAAGAATGGTCGTATTTCAAACGTGGCCGAAATGCTAACAGTCATACCCATGCTAAAAATACATCAGTCATGACTTATAGGATTTCCACCGGATTTGAAGCGGTGATGGGTTACCTTAAATTAGCTGGGAAAGAAGAGCGGTTGGCCGAATTGGCGCAATGGTGTATTAAACAAGTAGAAGCGGGGCGAACAGCACATGAAAAATGAGAATACAGATTTTATTATTGGCCGACATCCAGCTGTAATGGCACTAAAATCTGACCAAGAGATCAATAAAGTTTTTATTCAGTCAGGGTTAAAGGCCGATGCTATTTCCCAGATTGTTAAATTAGCGAAGGAACGTCACTTAGTAGTATCGAATGTTCCTAAGAATAAATTGGACTTGATGACTGATCGACAAAATCACCAAGGGGTTGTGTTAGCTGTAGCAGCATACCAATATGCAACTATTGATGACCTCTTTGATAACGCGGCTAAGCATGACGAAGATCCATTTTTCCTTATTCTTGATGAACTAGAGGATCCGCATAATTTAGGTTCAATCATGCGAACTGCTGATGCCGCTGGCGTTCATGGTATTATTATTCCACGCCGGCGAGCAGTAGGATTAACTTCAGTGGTTGCCAAAACATCTACGGGAGCAATTGAACACGTTCCAGTTGCCCGAGTAACAAACCTGGTTCAAACTGCTAAAGAATTGCAGGAACGAGGCGTTTGGCTGTTTGGCACTGATATGAAAGGAAAAGATTACCGAACATGGGATGCGCATGGTGCCGTCGCTTTGGTTATCGGCAATGAAGGTAAAGGAATTTCATCCTTGCTAAAGAAAACTTGTGATGAAATGCTAACAATTCCAATGGTTGGGCATGTTCAAAGTTTAAATGCGAGTGTGGCGGCAAGTTTGTTGATCTACCAAGGCTTTAACTCACGTCATCCTTTAAAATAATTTTGATTTTATTGCTTTTAAACCTTGATTCGTGCTAACCTAAGTACTGTGTGGAGGTGATAAGTATGTCCCAGAAAAAAGTAGCATTGGAATGTACAAAGTGCGGTGCGCGTAATTATACGATTACCGCTAACCCTCAACGACAAGAACGATTAGAATTACGTAAGTTCTGTAAACATTGCGGTGAGTATACTATTCATCGTGAAAGCAGATAGTGGAGGAAAATATGCACTTAATTCGATTTATTAAGAGTGTTAACCACGAAATGAAGCTAGTTGTATGGCCAACAGCTAAAGAGAATCGTCGTGATACGACTATTGTTGTTTCATTGACTCTGTTCTTCGTACTATTCTTTGCTCTGTTTGATTGGTTAATTCAATTAATGATGAAACTCTTTGTTTAACATTAGTAGTCAAATAGAAATTAGTTTGTTATACTAAGTCTAAGGGAACTTCGTAGCTATTACGAAGTTTTTTATTTTACTGAAAAAATGATTTGAATTATGATAGGAGGATTCATCGTGGAATCACATGAAAAACGTTGGTATGTGCTCCATACCTACTCTGGTTACGAAAACCGGGTTAAGAGCAACTTGGAATCACGGGCTCAATCAATGGGAATGGAAGACTACATTTTTCGAGTAGTTGTTCCTGAAGAAGAAGTTCGCCAGGTTAAGGACGGTCAAGCAAAAGAAACAATTGAAAAGACATTCCCAGGCTATGTTTTAGTTGAAATGGTAATGACTGATCAGGCTTGGTACATTGCTCGTAATACTCCCGGCGTAACTGGTTTCTTAGGATCTCACGGTGGTGGTTCCAAGCCAACCCCATTGCTTCCTGAAGAAGTTGATCGGATTATGAAACGGATGGGAACTGAAACAACTGTTAGTGACATTGATGTTAAGGAAGGCGATACTGTAAAAGTTATTGCAGGATCCTTTGCAAATATGACTGCCAAGGTTGTAGAAGTTGATCACGAAAAGCAAAAGATTAAGGCGACCGTTGAAATGTTCGGCCGTGAAACTGCTGCTGAATTAGGCTTTGATCAGATCGATACATTTTAGTTAGTTTAATATTTTGGAAATTGTTGAAATAAGTTTAGAATTGTGGTATGTTTTCTAAGTATGCTATTAACATACTGTGGGAGAGGTAAAACTTACTGCCTCATCATGACCACAACACGGACTAAGGAGGTTTTGTCTCGTGGCAAAGAAAGTAGCTAACATTGTCAAGTTGCAAATTCCTGCCGGTGCCGCTACACCAGCTCCACCAGTAGGTCCTGCACTTGGACAAGCAGGTATTAACATTATGGGCTTCACTAAGGAATTCAACGCACGGACTGCAGACCAAAAGGGTATGTTGATCCCAGTTGTAATTACTGTATATGAGGACCGTTCATTCGACTTCATTACTAAGACGCCACCTGCTGCTGTCTTACTAAAGAAGGCCGCTGGTGTTGAACATGGTTCCGGTGAACCTAACACAAACAAGGTTGCTTCAGTAACGAAGGACCAAGTTAAGGAAATCGCTGAAACTAAGATGCAAGATCTAAACGCAACTGACGTAGAAGCAGCTATGCGCATGATTGAAGGTACTGCTCGTAGCATGGGCTTCACTGTTGAAGACTAATTACTAGCAGTCGGGATGCGCTATGAAAATAGTGCACCCACGTGGGAGGTATAACTCCGTTAGACCACATTTGCAAGGAGGAAAACACAAGATGGCTAAAAAACGTGGTAAGAAGTACCAAGACGCGCTCAAGAAAGTTGACAGCAAGAAAGAATACGCTGTTAAAGACGCTGTCCAATTAGTAAAAGATATTGCCTACGCTAACTTCGACTCTACTATCGAAGTAGCATTTAACTTAAACGTTGATACAAAGCAAGCTGACCAACAATTACGTGGTGCTGTTGTTTTACCAAACGGTACTGGTAAGGATCAAACAGTTATTGTTTTCGCTAATGGTGAAAATGCTAAGGCTGCTCAAGAAGCTGGTGCTGACTTTGTTGGCGACGATGATTTAGTAGAAAAGATTCAAGACGGTTGGCTTGACTTTGATGTTGCAATCGCAACACCAGACATGATGCCTAAGGTAGGTCGTTTAGGACGTGTCCTTGGACCTAAGGGCTTAATGCCAAACCCTAAGACTGGTACTGTTACAATGGACGTAGCTAAGGCTGTTTCTGATGCCAAAGCTGGTCAAGTAACTTACCGGACTGACCGTGATGGTAACGTTGCTGTACCATTCGGTAAGGTTTCATTTGATACTGACAAGTTAGTTGAAAACTTGGCTACTTTAGAAGATATTGTGGCTAAGGCTCGTCCAGCTTCAGTGCGTGGAACATACATCAAGCACGCTTCCATTTCTTCAACATTTGGACCAAGTGTTACGCTTGATTTAACTACATTTTAATTTGAATTAATTAAAATTAATAAGACTTTGAGATTTTTGCTCAAAGTCTTTTTTTTGTTTCAATTTTTACTTCACAATAGAGATTTGTTGTGCTATATTATTAATCAATGATAAAAAGATTAAAAAATAATTAGATTTTATCGTTTAAGTTTAAAACTAACTAAGGAGTGACGACAATGACACAATTTAAATATTCAAAGCGTGTTCCAGCAGATGGTACGGATGCGGTTGGTGCAATTTTACAAGCAGCGGCGGATCCTAAGATTATTTCATTTGCTGGGGGATTGCCGGCACCCGAATTGTTTCCTGTTAAAGAAATGAAAGCAGCTGTTGATAAGGTTTTTGAAGAACACGGTCAAGAAGCGATGCAGTACGGAGCGGCGAAGGGAGTCACAGCTTTACGTGAGGTTATCCAACAACATGTAAAGGAAAAAGAAAATGTGGATTCCGAATTAGACAATGTTTTAGTAACAACGGGATCAGAACAAGCCTTAGATTTAGTGGGCAAGGCTTTTGTTGACCCGGGTGATACTGTATTAGTTGAACAACCAACGTACCTGTGTGCTTTAGATGTTTTTCGTTCTTACGGTGCTAATTTTGCTAGTGTTGAGATGGATGAAGATGGGATGAAGATGGATGCTTTAGAAGAAGCACTAAAGGCTAATCCAAATACTAAGCTCATCTATACTGTGCCAAACTTCCAAAATCCAACTGGACGAACAATGACTGAAGAACGACGAAAGCAGTTAGCTGAATTAGCAGAAAAATACGATGTATATGTACTAGAAGATAATCCATATGGTGAAATTCGTTTTGCTGGCCAACATGTACCAGCAGTTAAGTCATTTGATAAATCAGGCCATGTCTTTTACATGAGTACATTTTCAAAGACATTAGCTCCAGGATTTCGTTTAGGATGGTTGGTTGCTGATAAAGCTGTAGTTAATAAATTGACGGTTCTTAAGCAATCAGCTGACCTCCATACAGATAACTTAGCTCAATTCGCGGTTGCCCAATTCTTTGCTGATAACGATGTGGATGCCCACGTTAAAGAAATTAGTGCTTTATACGGCAAACGTAAAGATTTAATGCTTGAGGGAATTAAAAAGTATTTCCCAGAAGGAGTTAAATATACGGATCCTGAAGGTGGCATGTTCTTGTGGGTAGAAGTTCCTGGTGTTGATGATACAGTAGAGTTATTTAAGGAATGTCTTGAACATGATGTAGCCTTTGTTCCAGGTGATCCATTCTTTGCTGGTGAAGTTCAACCTGGTGCTTTCCGTTTGAACTATTCAAATATGAAAGAAGACCAGATTGAAGTTGGTTTGAAACGTTTAGGAGCGGCTTTAACAGCTGCAGTTAATAAGTAATTTATTTCAGCCATTAATAAATACAATCCTAATAAAATTAAATGATGATGGGAGCAAGACAGAAGAACTCCCGTAAGCAATAATAGGCCTCCAACGTTCGGCTTTACCGGGCGCTGGAGGCCTATTATAATGCGTTGTTGACGTAACCTGTATCCGTTTCTGTTTTTTATTTTCTGAAATCCACTGCGTTAATAAACTCCCTCTGTACTTTAATAATAATGTTTGTAATATCCGTTGCAGTTAGTTTTTTATTTTGGCTGATTTATCACCAAAATATGAAAAAGGGATAATTCTCGATGCTAATCATAATTTTTACGCTTATTTGGGGGATCGCGCTGTTTATATTTTTGGTTTATTCATTGATTAGTCTGCTATTTCGGATGATTTCGTATCCTCGGGACTTTTATCACTTTGCAGGAAACCAGCAACCAGCTAAAATTGATCGTAATTTACAATATTATGTTATTGTTCCCTGTTTTAATGAAGCAGCAGTTATTCAACGAACAATCAAATGTTTGTTGCGATTTAAGCAATTTGAAATAGTGGTAGTAGACGATGCTAGTAGTGACGATTCAGTTAGTCAGATTAAGCAGATTACTAACTCACGGGTCCACCTTTTGCGACGGCATCTTCCTAATGCTCATACAGGCAAGGGGGATGTATTGAATTTTGCCCTAGATTATATTTGTCAGATCACTATCCGTCAGCGAGTTCCCTTTGAAAAGGTTATTATTGGCGTAGTGGATGCGGATGCTCAATTAGCTGATAATGCTCTGCAGCGATTAAATGCCTATTTTTCCTCGCCAAGGACGAATATTACTCAGATGCGAGTTAAAATGTATCCACATTTTAAAAATTGGCTGCAGATTTTACAAGATATTGAGCTTTTTAGTATTAATCATATGGCTCAGATCATGCGAATGTATACTAAAACAGTTGGTTTAAGTGGAAATGGCCAGTTCTTCCGGCTTGCACCAATTATTGATAAAATTGGCGCACATCCATGGGGCAATGCGCTCTTAGATGATTACGAACTAACGATAAAAATGATGCTGAAAAAATTGCATGTTGATTATATGACAGATACATATGTTTATCAGGAAGCGTTAACGTCCCCTAAAAGATTTGCTCGACAACGAAGCCGGTGGGTGCAAGGCGATTTAAATTGTCTTAAGTATCTTCCGCAAATTATTAAAAGCCGAGTTTTAAGCAGGACACAGAAACTTGGCATATATTATTTCCTGCTTCAACCATGGCTCAATTTTCTTGCGGATGTTGCGATTATCATTTTAACGACGATTACCCTTACTCACTGGCACAATCTTTATGGTCACTTGACTCTTATGACCTTTTCACTAGTGATGGCCGGCTTGGTAGTCTTTTCGTTATTTTGGGGAATAATATTTGGGATATTTTACTATCGGGACTTAGCCCACTACCATGAACCACCTTTAAAAAAGCATCAATTAGCCTTATTACCGCTTGGAATTTCCTATATGTATGTTATCTTATTTTTTAGTATTATAATGGCTTATTGGCGGTGGAGTTTTCGCCAAAATTCGTGGATAAAAACGGAACATGGAAAAAATGTTTCTTAAGTAGCGGGGAGATATGATGAGGAAAATTAAAGTAATGACGGTATTTGGAACTCGTCCAGAGGGAATCAAAATGGGCCCAGTAGTCAAGGCTTTGGAGCAAGATGATCGCTTTTCATCAGTAGTTGTTTTGACCGGTCAGCATGCTGAAATGCTTCAACAGGTTTTAGCTGTTTTTAAAATAACCCCTGATTATGATTTGAAAATAATGCGTCCTGGACAAACATTAACGGAAATTACAATTGAAACGATGACAAAGCTTGAACCGATTATTCAAAAAGAGCAACCAGATATTGCGCTAGTTCATGGCGATACTAGTTCAGCCTACGCATCAGCTTTGGTTGCCTTTTATAATCGGGTTGCCATTGGTCATGTCGAAGCTGGTTTGCGAACATGGGATAAATATTCGCCTTATCCAGAAGAGATGAACCGGCAAATGATTGATGATCTTGCTGATTTATATTTTGCTCCCACCCAAACAAGTGCTAAGAATCTCAAAATGGGAAATCATCAGCATGGAATTATTGTGACGGGAAATACTGCTATTGATGCTTTGCGATATACAATTGACCATTCGTATCATCACCAAGTATTAGACGAAATTGATCCCGACAAGAAGATTATTTTACTTACTATGCATCGGCGAGAAAATTGGGGTAAACCGATGGAAGAAACCTTTAAGGCGATTAAAGAGATTGTGGATCAACGGAATGATATTGACGTTATTTATCCGGTTCATCTGAATCCTAAAGTTCAAGCGGTTGCTAATAAAATTTTTGGAAACGATAATCATTTTCATTTGATTTCCCCATTAGATGTTGTTGATTTTCATAACATTATGAGTAAGTCTTTACTTGTGATGAGTGATTCGGGCGGGGTTCAAGAGGAAGCACCCGCACTTCATAAACCAGTTCTAGTTTTGCGTGATACTACAGAGCGGCCGGAAGGAGTAACTGCTGGAACTCTTAAATTAATCGGTACGCAATTTAATAATGTAACGAAAGAGTTATCGTCACTATTAAATAGTCCTGAAGAATATAATAAGATGAGTGAGGCACAGAATCCTTATGGGGATGGGCATGCAAGCGAACGAATTTTAGATGCTATTGCTAAATCGGTAGCAACTCAAAAAGAATTATAAAAAGTCCCTTTACAGAACTTCAGAGAATATGTTAAACTGTAACAGTTGATTAAATATGACTCTGCCTAAGACTCAGGTGGCGAAAGCCTTAATCGAATGCCTGCCGAGGAAGAAATGAAAGTTCCTTCTCTATGTCTGCGGTCATAGGGATTTTTTTATAAATCCGATCAAAAAAACATTGCAGGAGGTGAAAATTCATGAGTGAAGCAGCTATTGCTAAGAAAGCTGAAATCGTTAAGCAAACTACTGATATGCTTAATGCAGCTCAAAGTGCTATCGTTGTAGATTACCGTGGTTTAACTGTTGCGGAAGTTACTGACTTACGTAAGCAACTTCGTGATGCTGGTATCCAAATGTCAGTTATCAAGAACAAGATTCTTGATCGTGCTGTTGAAGGTACTGACTACGAAGATCTTCGTTCTACTTTTGTTGGACCAACTGCTGTTGCCTTCTCTGACGAAGACCCAATTGCTCCAGCTAAGATCTTGAAGAAGTTCGCTGATGACCACGACGCTCTTGAAATCAAGGGTGGTTTCATCGAAAAGAGTGTTAAGACTCTTGACGAAATCAACGAATACGCAAATATGCCAGGTCGCGAAGAACTGTTGTCAATGCTTGCATCTGCATTGCAAGATCCAATGCGGAAGATTGCTCGCGCAGTCAAGGCTATTGCCGACAAGGAAGACGAAGCCGCATAATTGCCGTATATCAATACAATATAAAATTAAAATTAATTACCTAAATATTGGAGGAAATAAACATGGCTTTTGATAAGGATGCTATCATTGCTTCATTAAAGGAAGCATCAATCTCTGACCTTAACGACTTAGTTAAGGCTATCGAAGAAGAATTCGACGTTTCTGCTGCTGCTCCAGTTGCAGTTGCAGGTGCTGCTGGTGGCGACGCTGCTGCTAAGGACAGCTTCACTGTAGAATTAACTGAACCAGGTTCAGCTAAGGTTAAGGTTATTAAGGCTGTTAAGGACATTACTGGTCTTGGTCTTAAGGACGCTAAGGACCTTGTTGATGGTGCTCCATCAGCTATCAAGGAAGACGTTAAGGAAGACGAAGCTAACGACATCAAGGAAAAGCTTGAAGCCGCTGGTGCTACTGTTACCCTTAAGTAGTCTTAAGTTATTAAATAAAAAAGAGTTACGAGAAGCAATTTTTCGTAACTCTTTTTTATTTCGGGGATACCATATGAGGTGTTCCTTTATAATACGAAAATAGCTCCTACCATTTATTCTAAATAAGGAGCTATTTTATGATGTGTGCAAAATTTTAGAAGAACAGGAAAGTTAAAAGTAAATAAGTCTACTTTGCAGGATGAGTAGTACTATCGTTGCTTGTGCGGTAACCAAAGTAGAATTGAATAGCAGCAATAGCGATGTTAACCCAGTTCATAGCAATAAACCAACCGTTAATTGCGCTTGCATCATGAGATACACCATAATAAACCCAAAAACCGATAACAATTGCACAAACATTGATCCAAGCGAAAGTCTTTTGTAGAATTTGATTATTAAGCTGGAACCACATCCAAATGACATTAATGACAAACCAAATAGCTAAGATCCAAAAAATAACATTAAATAACATAAGATATCCCTCCTTAGGGCCTCGATAAACATTAATAAACGCGTATTGAACTGATGAATAGCAACATTCGAAAAAAGTATTACGCGGTGTGGTTAGCAGTTGAAGTTATTTACAATGATTGGTAATACTTTACTATTTTTGGGAAAGTTGTTGCTTAGCATCTTCATACCCGTCAACATAGTCACGAAGAGCATGCATCTTACCTTTAATAAACTTATTGGTAACATTAATAATGCGTTGTGGATACTTCCGGAAGGGTTCCAGTGCCTTATAATCCTTAACGGCCTGATCATAACCTTTTTGGTATGCGTTTGTTGCATCGTTTTGGCTATTTGACGTAGGACAATTTTTCTTTTTAAACATAATTATCACCTCTTTTGTTTTCCTACCATGATAGTAACAAGTATATAAATTCAATTCCAATAATATGGTATAAAAATAAAAATATTATACAATAATAAAAATGCTGATTAAAAACTTTTAACCAGCATTTTTATTATTCTTTATTCTTTTTCAGAAGTTCAGTAATTTCTTTAAGGTACATAACTTCTTCACTTGGAGCTTCTGTTTTTTTATCTTCTTTTTTACGGAAACTGTTGATTGCTTTTACCATTAAGAAAACGACGAAGGAGATAATCAGGAAGTTAATGACTGCATTTAGGAAACTTCCGTATTTAAACTGAGCATCGCCGACCGTCAAAACAAGGTTAGATAGGTCAATTCGACCAATGAATAAACCAATAAGGGGGTTAATAAGGTTATTAACTAAGGACTTTACGATTGAGGTAAAAGCTGCACCAACAATTATCCCAACTGCCATGTCAATAACGTTACCACGGGCAATGAATGTTTTGAATTCTTTTAACATAAAATAGGCCTCCTTCTAGCTCTAGAGGGGAACAACTTCAATTATGATTATATCAAACATAATTATATGCTTAGGGCTTTTATGAGATGACATAAGGAGATTTAATTTATTTTTAAATAATAATTGCATACTATATCAAAAGATTATATTATATAACATATAATATTACAGCTAAAAAGGAGGGATAGAATGAAGATTCAAATTACAGCTGACTTACTCGATGGGATGGTCTTAGCAATTCTTGAACACAAAGATTACTATGGATATGCTTTAACCCAGCGAATGCAATCAGCTATTACCATTTCCGAATCAACAATGTATCCCGTTTTACGCCGGTTAAAAAAAGATGGATATTTAACAACTTATGATCAGCCTTATCAGGGACGTAATCGCCGTTATTATCAAATTACGGAGGCCGGCAAGGATCATTTACAACGTATTCGTAAATTATGGACTGATTATAAGAATAGTTTAGATGGTATTTTTTATGGGTTAGGTGAGGGAGAAGATAAAGATGAATGAACGTCAAAAATACATTAATGATTTATCAATATATTTAAGACAATTAGCTGATGAAGAACGAAATGATGCCTTAGAATTTTATGATGAATATATTGCCGACGCTGGACTGGAGACCCGAACAGCGATTGAAGAAAGGCTAGGAACGCCACGACAGTTAAGTCACAAGATATTAGCCGATTATTCAATTAAAGCGAATAATGAGTCAATCAAAGAAGGATATCCTGCTTCGCCTCATTCTAGTTGGCGTGTCTTTTGGTGGGTGCTGGTGGCAATTATTACTTCCCCAATAACGTTTGGACTAGGAATTGCCGTATTAGCACTATTGTTGGCAGCAGGGGGAGTCGCCTTAAGTTTGATTGTTGGAATAGTTGCTTTGATCTTCGGAGTTGCCGTTATAGCAATTGTGTCCCTTTATATTGGAATTGGTTTAATTGCGACAAACTTGTTCAGTGGACTATTTTATCTTGGATTAGGAGTGACCCTCATTGGCTTATTCCTTGTTTGTTTGCCTTTAATCTACTGGTTAATCAGAGTTATTGTTCAAGGGATTGCCAACTTTGCTAAGTTTATTTATGCAAAAGTGCAGGCAAGGAGGAAAAAGTAAATGAAAAAAACATTTAAAGTAGGAGTAATTGTTTTAATCTTAGGAGTAATCCTCCTCGGAATAGGCTTCTTTAATAATGGTAATAAGGCCGTTTATTTTGAGAACAATCGTCCAGCAATCTTTCATTCTCACACTAAAACAATAAGTACTAATAAAGCTTTTGAACGGATTGATATATCAGCATCGACGGCTAATGTAGTAGTTCGTGAAGGCAAGAATTATCAAATTACTTATTCTGGCATTAGTAAGCATACTCCAGCAGTAACTGTTCATAATAACGTTGCCTCAATTCGCCAAACTGGTGGCTTTCCGCTTGTCTTTAACTTTAATGATTATCAGCCCCACCAAGATTTAATCATTGTGACTATCCCACATGATCAAGCCTTAGCTGGTCGTATTCATTTAGAGAGTGGTGATCTAACAGTTTCTCAAGTTAAGATGGACAATATTGATGTTAACAGTGGCGCAGGCGAGGTTGAATACCGTCAAGTTACATTACGTGGAGGAAGTACAAAACTCTCGTCAGGTAACTTCACAGGGCACGATTTAACAGTTCAGGGACAATATACTGTTAATAATCAATCTGGTAATAATACGGTCACAAACACAACTGTTGACGGCTACTTCCTAAAGACTGATGCAGGTGATAATGAACTTAATGGTGAAGATAAGGGTGAAGAACCCTTACATCAAAATGATGATGCAGAAAATGTGCTCCGCTTGATAACGCAATCTGGTGATAATGAAGTGAATTAATTTATCGGAAACTAATAAAAGGCCCTCGACAGTTAGATATCGAGGGCCTTTTTAATAGGAGAAAAGTCTTAATTTTTAATTATGCGCTGGATTATTTTTCTTCAACGCCAGTACCATCGTAGCAACGTTCAAGCAATTCCTTGAGTTGGCTAACAAGTGGTTCAACTGGGTTAGTAGTAGTACATTGATCTTCGTAAGCTAAGCGAGCAAGATCGTCAACTACTTTATCAAATTCTTCACGTGTAACGCCATTGTCCTTAAGACTAAGCTTAACACCACATTCGTGAGCAAGTTCGATAACTTTCTTAGCATATGCTTCAGCTAATTCTTCATCAGTGTTGCCTTTCAAACCAATGAACCGTGCAATGTCAGCGTAGTCCTTAGTTGCATGGTAAGTCTCATAGTGAGGCCAGAGAGCAAGCTTTTGTGGACGTTTTGCGTTAAAGCGAATTACTTGTGGCATTGCAATAGCGATAAGCAAACCGTGAGGAAGACCGAATGCTCCACCCATCTTGTGGGCAAGGGAGTGGTTAATTCCTAAGAAGGCTTGACCAAATGCCATCCCGGCCATTGTTGAGAAGTCGTGCATCTTACGACGAGCTAACTTATCACCTTGAACTGACTTAGGAAGGTTTTCCATAACACCCTTGATGGTTTGTAGTGACCAACCACGAGTGTAGTCAGTTGCCATAACAGAAACATATGATTCAGTAGCGTGACATAAAACATCTAGTCCAGTCCAAGCAGTAGTTTTTGCTGGAACAGTTTCAACGAATTGTGAGTCAACGATTGCAATGTTTGGTGTTAAGGCGTAGTCAGCAAGTGGGTACTTAACATGAGTTTTTGAATCGGTAATAACCGCAAATGGAGTAACTTCTGAACCAGTACCTGATGTAGTAGGGATACCAATAAGTTGAGACTTAGTAGGCTTCTTGATTTGGTAAGCACGCTTCCGAATATCAAGGTACTTTTGCATAACCCCATACCATGAAGTTTCTGGGTGCTCATAGAACATCCACATAGCCTTAGCAGCATCCATTGGTGAACCACCACCAAGAGCAATAATTGTATCAGGTTTGAAGTCATTCATCATGGCAACACCTTTTTCAACAGTGTTTGTTGATGGATCTTCTTCAACGTCATCAAATACTAAGAAAGCAGTGTTGTTTTGGCGTTGACGCAATTGATCGATAACGCGTTGAACGTAACCACGCTTGCTCATTCCAGGACCAGTAACGATGAATGCCCGGTTAATGTTTGGAATATCTTGCAATTCTTTTAGTGAGTTGCGTTGAAAGTATACTTTTGGGGGAATCTTAACCCATTGACGGTTTTCACGCCGCTTTGCAATTGTTTTGATGTTTAAGAGGTCCCAATCAGTAACGTTGTGAGAAATTGAGTTACTACCGTATGAACCAGTACCTAAAGTAAGGGATGGAGTCATGTTGTTGTAGATGTTACCAATACCACCAATACCAGATGGGGAGTTAACAATGATCCGTGAAGCACGCATTTCAAGACCGTACTTAGTAGCTAAATCATCATCAAGGGTGTGAATAGCAGCAGTGTGACCTTCACCACCGTAGTGTAATAATTGAGCACAGATATCAAAGGCATTTTCGTGAGAGGTTGCCTTGTACATTGTTAATACTGGTGAAAGCTTTTCAGCTGAAAGTGGGTACTTGTCACCAACACCTTCGTATTCAGCAATGATAACCTTAGTGTTGTCAGGTACTTTAATACCACACATGTCAGCAATAGCATTAGCTGAACGACCAGCGATTGGACCACGAACTTGGTGACGATCTGGGTCAATAAAGCCATCAGTAAATTTATCAATTTCGTTTGGCTTCAAGAAGTAACAGTTCCACTTTTGGAATTCTTCTTTAACCTTGTCGTAGATTTCTTCATCAACAACAACTGAGTTTTCAGTGGCACAAATCATACCGTTATCGAATGTCTTAGAAAGAACGATGTCGTAAACAGAACGTTCGATGTTGGCAGTTTTTTCGATGTAAGCAGGACCGTTACCAGGACCAACACCAAGAGCAGGGTTACCAGAACTGTAGGCAGCCTTAACTAATGAAGGACCACCGGTTGCTAAAATAGTAGCAGTATTAGGGTGTTGGAGTAATGCGGTAGTGTTTTCGCGGGTACTTTCAGGGAGCCATTGAATCATGTTCTTTGGCGCACCGGCTTTTTCAGCAGCTTCTTGGAGAATCTTTGCAGTCTTGATAGATGACTTCATTGCTTGACGGTGGAATGAGAAGATGATTGTATTCCGTGTCTTTGCACTGATGATTGACTTGAAGATAGTAGTAGAAGTTGGGTTAGTAACAGGAACAATTCCGGCAATGACACCAAGTGGATCAGCAATTTTGATAGTTTGGTCTTCATCATTGTCTTCGATAATACCAACAGTCTTATCGTGACGGATGTTGTTCCAAATGTATTCACTTGCGTAGATGTTCTTGATAGCCTTATCTTCAGCAACCCCACGACCAGTTTCGTTAGCAGCATCAACAGCTAAGTCCATGTGGTGTTCTTCGGCAGCGAGAGCCATTGCCTGACAAATCTTGTCAACTTGTTCTTGTGAATAGTAACGTAACTTTTCAAAAGCAGCTTGACTCTTAGTCATTAAATCGTCAACTAGCTTTTGAGCGTTTTGCTTTTTTTCTTCAGCAGTTAATTCTTTCTTTTCAACTTGTTTCTTGTTGTTAGCAGGCATAATTGAAATCTCCTTTTTCAATTCTTTTCTTTGTTAACCTTTGAACATGTATAATGTTACTACATTTTTTTGCTTTGTAAATACCTTTGTGAACATTTAAACAATGGTTGCCTTATATGAATTCGCTTACAATATTGTCTTTATAATACTTGTATAGCAACAAAAAACATTGGTATTATTTTTAAGATTAAGAGATGATAGATTTGCATACTGTTATTAATTGAAGTCTATTTCACAAATATAATATAAAAGCGAATATATTAATTTAACTCGGCTAGTTATTAAGTTAACTAATCATTAACAGATTATTATTGGGAATAATAAAAAAGCCACCATTCAGAAATGGTAGCTTTTTTATTAATCGCGGGCATTAATGTCTTTTCCCGCGTTTGGATCTTTAACGTCATAATCACTATCATTCATTGCTTCAACGGCACCCATGCGATATCCATTGCCGACTTGGCTAAAAAAATCGTGGTTAGAAGTAGAAGTAGAAATTCCGTTCATAACAACTGGGTTAACATCAGAAGCGGTATCAGGGAATAGTGGATCTTGACCAAGGTTCATCAATGCCTTATTAGCGTTGTAACGGATGAAGGTTAAAACATCATCTGTCCAACCAACTTGATCATAAAGAAGATGAGTGTATTTTTCTTCATTATCATATAATTCATAAAGGAAATTATACATCCAATCTTTCATATCTTGTTGTTGCTTTTCCGTTCGATCACGTAAGCCGACTTGGAACTTGTATCCAATGTATGTCCCGTGAACTGATTCGTCCCGTAAAATTAGCTTAATGATTTCAGCCACATTGTTTAATTTGTTGTGACCAAGATAATAAAGGGGAGTGTAGAAACCAGAGTAGAATAAGAAAGTTTCAAGAAAAACGTTGGCTACTTTCTTTTTGAGTGGGTCTTGACTTGGATCAAGGTACATATTTGCAATTTTGACAGCCTTGTTTTGCAAGTATTCTTCTGTATCGGACCATTCAAAGATTTCTTTGATTTGGTCTGGGGTATTAAGAGTAGAGAAAATAGTTGAGTAACTCTTAGCATGAACTGATTCCATAAATTGGATGTTATTAAGAACTGCTGTTTCATGAGGAGTTTTAACATCTTCTTTAAGGGCAGTTAATCCTGCTTCTGATTGAACAGTATCAAGAAGGGTTAAACCACCAAAAACATGTCCGACAGTCCATTGATGATCGTCATCTAATTCACGCCAATCATCCATATCATTGGCAACAGGAATTCGTGTATCAAGCCAGAACTGTTCTGTTAGCTTTTCCCAGGTAGCTTTATCGATCATGTCGGAAACTTCATTCCAATTGATTGCTTTATATTGATTTACAGGTTTAAATTCTTCCAGTTTCATTGATTGAGCTCCTCCAAATACGTTGCTTTTAATAAATCGAGATACCAAAAGCCATTTGTATGCATAATATCAAGTTTACCAGTGCCCAACGTTTAAATCAAATTCTGATTAGGCTTAGATAACACAGCTTTCACATTGGTTTGCACCAATTTCATCGCTATCGTCAGTAAACGTTCGAATGTAGTAAATTGACTTAATACCGCGTTTATAGGCATAGTGCCGTAAGATGTTTAAATCACGAGTCGTCATTTTATCTGTTCGTCCATTTTTCCATTCGTAAAGGCCTGCTGGGATTGTTGACCGCATAAAGAGGGTCATTGAAAGAGATTGATCGATGTGCTGTTGTGCAGCGGCGTAAGTGTCAATAACCTTTCGCATATCCATATCGTAAGCTGAACGATAGTAAGGCATCGTGTCGTTTGAAAGATATGGGGCAGGGTAATAAATTTTACCGATCATCTTTTCTTGGCGCTCTTCAACACGATTAATGATTGGATGTAGACTAGCAGTCGAATCGTTAATGTAGGAAGTTGAACCGTTTGGCGCTACAGCAAGACGGTATTGATTGTAAAGACCATCTTGCATTACATTTTCTTTCAACTTCTTCCAATCTTCAATTCCAGGGATAAAAATACCTTCAAAAAGACCCTTAACAACATCTGATTGTGGTCCCCAATCCTTAGTGACATATTTGTCAAAGTAGGAACCATCCGCATATTTACTGTTCTCAAAATCGTGGAAAGTTTCCTGCCGCTCCTTGGCAATTTCATTTGATGCCACTAATGACCAATAATTTAAGAGCATAAAGTAAACACCTGTGAATTCAATCGCAACCGGGCTTCCGTATTGAATATGGTGCTTAGCGAGGTAGCTATGTAATCCCATTGCCCCCAAACCAACTGAATGGGCAAGCCGATTTCCGTTTTGAATAGTTGGGACAACATCTAGGTCTTCTACGTCACTGATTCGGGTTAATCCCCGCATCATTGCCTTAATCGATTTACCAAAGTCAGGGCTTTCCATCATATTAGCAATATTGGTTGACCCAAGATTACAACTGATATCAATTCCCATTTCAGAATATGATTGATCATCATTTACTCGCGCTGGTACTTGTACTTGAGCAATCTCTGAACATAAATTACTCATCACAATTTTTCCATTAATCGGATTATCCCGGTTTTCTGTATCAATATTGATAATGTAAGGATAACCTGATTCTTGTTGAAGTTTACTGATTTCATCCTCCAAGTCCCGGGCATTAACTTTCTTCTTGCGAATATCATCGTTTGCTACTAAATTGTCGTATTCTTTTGTGATATCGACATAGGAGAATGGCATTCCGTATACTCGTTCAACATCATAGGGACTAAACAAGTACATATTAGCATTTTGCTCTACTAATTCATAAAACTTATCAGGAACTGTAATTCCGAGAGAGAGGGTCTTTAAGCGAATCTTTTCATCAGCGTTTTCCTTTTTTGCTCCTAAGAATTCAATAATATCAGGATGGAAAACACTAAGGTAAACGACTCCAGCTCCCTGCCGCTGTCCCAGTTGATTGGAATAGGAAAAACTATCTTCTAACAACTTCATTACAGGAACAACTCCACTAGCAGCACCTTGTATTTTCTTGATTGGGGCACCAGCTTCACGAAGGTTGCTTAAATTAATTCCAACACCACCACCAATTTTAGAAAGTTGGAGGGCAGAATTGATTGTTCGACCAATGGTATTCATGTCGTCCGTTGTTTGAATCGCAAAGCAAGAAACAAATTCTCCCCGGCGTTTACGCCCAACGTTAAGGAATGTTGGCGTTGCGGGTTGATAACGTTGATGGATGATTTCATCAGCGAGCTGCATTACTAACTCTTCATCACCATTAGCGAGGTAAAGAGCATTCATTGCGACTCGATCAATATAGTTTTCAAGGTAGTACTCTTTATCATTTGTTCGTAAGGCATATTGAGCATAAAACTTATAAGCTGCCATAAAAGAATGGAAGTGGAAGTTTTGGGCTTTTAAATAATCGTAAAGCTTTTCAATGAATGCTTCACTATATTTATTCATAAAAGTTTCTTCAATATAATCATTTTCTTCTAACCATTGAAAACGCTCCTTTAATGAAGAAAATCTTTTGGTATTTGGCTCAACATTATTTTTGATAAAGTCTTCTAAGGCCAATTTATCTTTATCTAGTTGAATTTGTCCGTTTTTAGGGATATTTACTTCGTTGTTATAATCGTAATATTTAACTTTGGTCATATCGATATCAGATAACGCCATATTAATAACTCACTTTCTGAATTAATTTGATTATGTCAATAAAGAAGCCAGTACACCAATAGCGAATTGATGCCTGGCAAAATATTAGTTTATTTAAACTTAGGCAAGTTGGTTTAATTGATCAGGACGAAAGCCAGAAAAAGCTTGACCGTTAGGAAGCTTTACAACTGGAGTCGCCATAAAACCCTCCGACTTAAGTTGCGATATGTATTCTGGTTGTTCATCGATGTTGTGTTCAATAAACGAAATTTTGTGCTGTTCAAGGAAACGTTTTGTCATCTTGCATTGGATACAATTATTTTTTGAAAATACAGTTACCATCTTCACGAGGCCTCCTAAACGATTAGTCGATGTTTTCTAGTATAACGGTGAATCAGAAAAAATCAATTAAAAAAGCACTATATTTCGTGCTTGTGAAATAGTGAAACACAATATATAGTACTTGAACTGGCGATTGACATCTGTGAAACTTTTTTTGATAAAATGCCTAAGCAGGTGATTAATAAAATTAATTTGAAAAACCAGTCTATTATTATACACTTAAAAGCAGGGTAATTTTAAGTACTTGGAGAAAAAGAATGAAAAAAAACAATTCATCATTATCTGAACAACAAAAGTTTATGAAGATGGCGATTGCAGAAGCAAAACAAGCCAGAATTTTAGATGAAGTACCAATTGGTGCGATTGTTGTCCACGATGGACAGGTAATTGGACGTGGTCATAATATGCGTGAAAAGTTTCAAGATGTTACCTATCACGCAGAAATGCTTGCAATTATGGAAGCATGCACAAATTTAGGGAGTTGGCGCTTAGAAGATTGCGACTTATATGTTACGTTAGAACCGTGCATCATGTGTAGCGGTGCCATTATCAATGCACGGATAAAAAATGTTTATTATGGTGCCACTGATCCGAAAGCAGGGGCAGTTGATAGCTTATACCATTTACTAAGTGATTCACGTTTAAATCATCAGGTTAATGTTCATTCTGGTATTTTAGGGGATGAGTGTAGCCAAATGTTAAAAAACTTTTTCCGTGAAATTCGCCGTCGTCGGAAAGAGGCTCGAAGAAAAAATAAGACTAACCTCTAGTAATTTAAAGAAAAATAGTGTATTATACTATTTGCCGTAAGGCCTTAGAGCAAGGGCATGCTTACGAACCGTGTCAGGTCTGGAAGGAAGCAGCACTAAGTATGATATGCCTTGTGCTCTAAGTTTTATTGATAATTAAGCGGACTCGTAATAATTTGTTGCGGGTCTTTTTTATTTTGAAATTTTAATTAAAATGTATTTTAACTACTTTATATGCTTAATTCCTTGTATAATATTTTATAGTATTTTAAATTCAGAAAGGGAGTCTGGCGATGAGTTATCAGGCATTATATCGTGTCTGGCGACCACAGCGATTCGATGATCTTGTCGGTCAACAGATTGTTACAAGAACCCTAAAAAACGCCATTATCACTCACCAGATAAGCCATGCATACTTGTTCGCTGGTCCACGTGGTACTGGTAAAACCTCAGCAGCGAAGATTTTTGCTAAAGCGGTTAATTGTCATCACTCTAAGGATGGCGAACCATGTAATGAGTGTGAGATTTGTAAAGCAATTACGAACGGGCAATTAAATGATGTAATTGAAATCGATGCGGCTTCTAATAATGGGGTTGAAGAGATTCGTGATATTCGGGATAAGGCAAAATATGCCCCTACCCAAGCGGATTACAAGGTCTATATAATTGATGAAGTTCACATGCTTTCAACAGGGGCCTTTAATGCATTGCTAAAAACGCTTGAAGAACCACCAGCCAATGTGATTTTTATTCTTGCAACTACGGAACCGCATAAAATTCCTTTAACAATTATTTCGCGAGTTCAACGATTTGATTTTCGACGGATTTCAGCAGAAGATGCATTTAATCGAATGAAATATATCCTTGATCAAAAGAAAGTTACTTATGATGAAAAAGCATTATGGGTAATTGCGAATGCCGCTGAAGGAGGAATGCGGGATGCGTTGAGTATTCTTGACCAGGTGCTTTCTTTCAGTGATAATGAAGTAAAGTTGGATGATGCTTTATTAGTTACAGGAAGTGTTACTAAACAGTTATTAAAGAAGTACTTTTTGGAAATTAGCAAGCATGAAGGGGCAACTGCTCTTGATACTATGAAGGATATTTTAGATGAAGGAAAAGACGGTCAGCGGTTCATTGAGGACTTGATTTCTTTTATTCGTGATATTCTGTTATACCAAGAATCACCAAGCTTGATTAGTGTTGAAAGTACGGGACTAAAGCAGGAAGACTTTGAAGAAATAGTCCAACTTGCTTCTTCAGCGACCTTATACCAAATGATCGATGAACTAAATAATATTCAAGAAGAGATGCGTTTTACGACCCATCCGGATGTGTATTTGGAAGTTCTTACAATAAAACTTGCACAAATCGAACCACAAAAGAATATTCAATCGGCACCAGCAGTTTCTGCGGATACAAATGCTGAAGCTACTAAGACGATTGAAAAATTACAACAAGAGATACAGCAATTGCAACAAACAGTGAAACAGTTGCAGAATGCGCCGGTAAAGGCTAGTCGACCATCACCTCGGCAACAAAATGAGCAACCACGAGTACAACAAAAGAAAGTGCAGGTTAATCTCAATAAGATTTACCCAGTGTTAGAAAATGCGACTCGTCAAGATTTAATAAATGTTCGTGAGCTATGGGGAGATATGTTGAATCTATTGTCGGTGCCGCAACGGTCCTTACTTCACGTTTCACAACCGGTTGCCGCTAGTGCCGCGGGAATAATTGTTGCTTTTGATTATCCGTTCTTATTCCAACAAGCAGCTGATGATACAACGTTGTTAGAGAATATGGAAAGTGCTCTGCAACGTTTAACTGGAAATGAACGGCAAGTTGTTTTTGTACCTAAGGATAAATGGCCAAAAATTCGGCAAGACTTTATCAAGGATCATGGTTTTGGTAAGAATCAGCAAAAGTCGCAACCTATTACACAAAAGCCGCAAACTACTGAAGAAAGCGGACAAACTCCTGCAGCTACACCAGCACCGATGGAGGAACCACCGCTACCCCCAGAAGATGAGGCACTAACTGAAGAAAAGTCACCTCAAGAAGATAACCAAGTAGCAACAGCACAGAAGTTATTTGGTAGTGATATTGTTAAAGTAGAAGATAATTAAGAAAAAGGATGGATGATATTATGATGCGTGGAATGAATATGCAACAAATGATGAAGCAAGCTAAGGCAATGCAAAAGAAAATGATGGCTGAACATGAAGAACTTGCTAAACAGGAATTTGTTGGAAAAGCACCAGATGATATGGTGACTGCTACGTTTAGCGGGGATAATCAATTAATTGACTTAAAGATTAAGCCAGAAGCAGTTGATCCAGATGATATTGATATGCTTCAGGACTTGGTAATTGCTGCTGTGAAAGACGGAATGAAACAAGTCAATGATGCTACTCAACAAAAGCTTGGTAAATATACGCAAGGTATGGGGTTGTAAAAAGTGATCCAATATCCAGAACCATTAGCAAAATTAATTGAAAGCTATACTAAGTTGCCAGGAATCGGGCAAAAGACTGCAACTCGCCTGGCGTTCTATACTTTGAGTATGCAAGAAGATGATGTAACGAACTTTGCAAAATCTCTCCTATCTGCTAAAAGAGACCTTCATAACTGTAGTATTTGTGGCAATATTACCGAAGATGATCCTTGTCCAATTTGTCGCGATAAGACCCGTGATCATTCGCAAATTCTAGTTGTTGAGCAGTCACAAGACGTTATGGCAATGGAACGGATGCATGAATATCATGGTTTATACCATGTCCTTCATGGTGTTATTTCCCCAGTTGCAGGAACAGGCCCAGAAGATATTAATATTACAAGTTTACTTAAACGGCTAAAGAAAGATGACGAAGTAAAGGAAATTATTATTGCAACGAATGCTTCATCAGATGGTGAGTTAACGGCTGGGTACCTCGCTAAGCTAATTAAGCCTGCGGGAATTAAGGTTACTCGGTTGGCGCATGGGTTATCAGTTGGCGCAGATATTGACTATGCTGATGAGATGACATTATTCAAAGCAGTTCAAGGGCGAACGGAGATGTAAGAAAATGTTTTTTAAGCGGCCTACTAAAGAAGTGGAACGTGAACGGAATCAGCGTCTGTTAGAAGCGGTATATTCTACGAAGGCCAGTTGGGATCATGCACGTGAAACTGAACGAGCAGTATATGAAGCAAACGTTAATAGTGAACTTCATTACCGTTCCCGGATTCAAGAACAAAAATTTTTATACCTATATAAAATTGCTCGTAAGTTTAAAGTTCACGGGACGTTAAATGATGGAGTAATTGATCGCTAGGAGAGAGAAATGGACGGTAAATTTATATCATTTGAGGGACCAGATGGAGCTGGCAAGACAAGTGTAATCCAACAGATTCAACAACAATTGGAAGATCAGCTTGGCACAGAAAAAGTTATGTATACTCGTGAACCGGGTGGTAATAAGATTTCTGAGCAAATTCGCCAGGTACTCTTTGATGGTCAAAATACCGATATGGATGGGCGGACAGAAGCATTGCTTTTTGCTGCTGCTCGTCGGCAACACATTGTTTCAGAAATAATTCCGGGGTTGAAAGCAGGCAAAGTTATTCTGTGTGATCGATTTGTAGATAGTTCCATCGCTTATCAGGGAGCTGGTCGTGGCCTTGGTGAAAAAGAGATTTGGCAAATTAATCAGTTTGCGATTGATGGGTTAATGCCGTCGTTGACAATTTACCTTGATATCGAATCGGAAATTGGCTTAAGACGGATTGCTGAGCATCGTTCTAATCAAATTAATCGATTAGACAAGGAAAAGCTTGCTTTCCATCAAACCGTTCGTCAATCTTATTTGAAACTTTACAAGAATTATCCAGAACGGATAAAGTTAATTGATGCAAGTCAGCCACTGGAAAAAGTGATTGAGGATGTAAAAGCAACAATTCATGACCGTTTTTCAGATTTGTTTTAATAAAAAAGGGTGATTAATAATGAAAATGATTATTGCAATTGTTCAATCAAAAGATAGCAATCGTTTACGAAAAGCATTTAATAAAGCTGATATTCACGTTACTCAATTATCAACAACTGGTGGTTTCCTTCGTGAAGGAAATGCGACATTTTTAATTGGAATTGAAGATGAACGAGTTCAAGAAGTATTATCAGTAATTAAAAAGAATGCTGAGTCACGTGAACAATACGTTACATCGCAAATGCATATGGATGTTGAAGGCGGTTCGGCATTTCCTGTCAACGTAAAGATTGGTGGGGCAACTGTCTTTGTCTTACCAGTAGAAGACTTCATTAAATTTTAAGTAGGTGAAGATGGTTGGCTGAACAGGGACAAACACGTGCAGAAAAATTACAACCAGCAATAATTACTCGTTTTCAAAAAATATTATCAAATAATGAGCTTGCTCATGCTTATCTGTTTGTTGGGCCAGGTGGTTCAGGAAAAATGTCAATTGCCCAATGGTTATCATTACGGTTATTTTGTCTTCATCCCCAGGACAATGAACCAGACTTAACCTGTGCCGAGTGTCAGCGAATTTTATCTGGAAACCATCCTGACATTGTCTATGCTGCTCCAGAAGGTCGCCAAATAAAGGTTGATGAGATTCGCCACTTAAAAGCAGAGTTTTCTAAGAGTGCGGTAGAAGGCAATAAGAAAATTTTTATTATTAAAGATGCTGATAAAATGACAAACGGTGCAGCAAATAGTCTTCTTAAGTTTATTGAAGAACCAGGAGCTGGCGTTTATATCTTTATGCTAACGACTAATAAAAGTGCTGTCTTACCAACGATTCGATCACGAACACAGGTGATTGAACTGCCACCATTAAAACGAGATGCATTGTTAACAGTTTTAACTGAGCATAATATTCCCCAATCTCAACAACAGATTGCTGTTGGGATTACAGATTCCGTCGCAATGATTGAACAATGGCAAGAGGATAATTGGTTTGCGAGTGCGATCAAAGGAGTCATTCAGTGGTATCAAGATGCGACACGAAATGGCATGTTAGGCTTTGTTGATGTTCAGACAATTCTGCAAAAAGTAGCTACCGACCGGGATAAACAACGAGTAATTCTGGACTTAATTACCTTAATCTGGCGTGATACGCTAATGGTAAATTCGGGAATAACAGCAGCCAACCGTCTTCACTTTAATAATATTTTAGGAGAAATGGGAGAAGTAGTTAGAAAATACTCTCCTCAACAATTGTTAGCAGCTAGTCAGTTAACGTTGGAAACTCGTCACATGTTAGAACAAAATATTAGTTTTCAAAATATTGTTGAACAATTGACGATTCGGCTTGTGCAGGTTTTAAGCATTAGTTAGGGGCGAAAAGATGAGTGAAGAATATAGTTCAGATAATCTTTATGAACAATTTGCGCAGGTGATGAACCAGACTCAGGATTTGGTTAATAAAATGGAGCAACTACAGGCAAAAATTATTGCTATTTCTGAGGAAAATGTGGAACTTTCAATTGAAAACAAGCATTTGCGTCAGATGATTAAAGAAAAGCAGCCACATCATAGTGAAAATCAATTATCTGGATCACGGCAAAATTTAAAAGAACTTTACCAACAGGGTTTTCATGTTTGCAGTGAGTACTATGGTAAGCGTCTTGAGCCTAATGAATCTTGTACTTTTTGTTTAGATGCAATATTTGGACACGAACAAGGAATGACAAAATAGGAGATAGTATGCAGCAAATTAGTAGTTTTAATGATCACCAATCAGGAAGTTTATATTTGGTTCCAACCCCAATTGGAAATTTAGATGATATGACTTTCCGTGCAATTAAAACCTTAAAAGAAGTGGATCTGATTGCTGCTGAAGATACACGTCATACTCAGCAACTATTAAACCATTTTGATATATCGACCCGTCAAATTAGCTTTCATGAGCATAATACTGAACAACGTGTTCCGGAATTAATTGAGAAGTTAAAAGCTGGTTATTCGATTGCCCAGTGCAGCGATGCGGGAATGCCTTCGATTTCTGACCCCGGCAAGGAATTGGTAGCGGCGGCCGTTAGAGAAGGGTTGCCAGTAATCCCGCTTCCGGGAGCTAATGCAGGATTGACGGCTCTTATTGCTTCGGGGTTAGTTCCCCAGCCGTTCTACTTCTTTGGCTTTTTAGAGCGTAAACACCAGCAGCAAGTAACGGCACTGGAGCAATTGAAAGAGCGTAAAGAAACGATGATCTTTTATGAAGCTCCGCACCGCTTAAAAAAGACTTTAGCTACGATGGCGGAAGTTTTCGGCAATGAACGGCGAGTTGTTTTAGCACGGGAGCTCACTAAACGCTATGAAGAGTTTACGCGGGGAACGCTTGCTGAAGTAACTGCTTGGTTTGCAGATCACCAACCGCGAGGAGAATTCGTTATTCTAGTAGCCGGGAATGAACACCCCACAGAGAAGACGGATAATGAGATTGAATTACCATTAACAGAGCAGGTTGATAAGGAAATTTTAAATGGTCTTTCCACTAATGCTGCGATTAAGCTGGTGGCAAAGAAAAATAATATAAAACGCCAGGAATTATATAAACAATATCATCAATTGTAGGAGAAAAGTATGGAGTTAAAGCAAGAAGCACAAACATTCGAAATGCCGCACTTACTAACATATTATGAGTGTGATGAAACAAGTCATCCAAGCCTAAGCATGATATTAAGTATGATTTCCATGGTATCCGATGAACACAGTATGTTTTTAGGAATGGGGACCAAAGAAATACAGGCTACTGGCGGTACGTGGGTAGTAAGCGGCTATGAAGGACATCTTTCCGCAAAGCAACCTTCTTTTGGCGAAACAGTTATTTTAGGAACAAAAGCTGTTTCCTACAATCGCTTTTTTGCTGTTCGTGATTTTTGGATAACGGATAAAGAACACCAGATTGAATATGCACGAATTAGGTCGATTTTTGTGTTTATGAATCTAAAGACGCGGCGAATGCAATCCATTCCACTTGCTTTAATTGAGCCGTTTAAAGCTCCTGTTGCGAAAAGGATTTCTCGCCTAAAACGACCTCAAAAATTAGATGAAAATGCTTCAGTAATAAAGAAGAATTATCAAGTTCGTTATTTTGACCTTGATGCTAATCACCATGTTAATAATGCGCGTTACTTTGATTGGCTTCTTGATCCGCTTGGCCGTGATTTTTTACGAGAAAATCAGATAAAAAGATTTAATTTGCAGTATCTTCAAGAGGTACGCAATGGGGAAATTGTGGAAAGCAAAGTTAATAAGCTCCAAACAAATGATGGAACGGTAACTTACCACCAGATTGGCGTTGATAAGCAGATTGATGCAATTGCTGAGATAGAATGGTATTAAAAATTAATCAATGAATAATAGCGACTGGTTTCTAGGCAGGAAATTAGTTGCTATTTTATTTTAGTCCTAAATATTAGACGATAAGATCTTAAATGGTTTAATGTAGAGACATTTAAAGGAAGATGGTATTCTATGAATAGTAGTAATTATGAGGAGTGAGTTGACGTGAAAAGATCTTTAACGGCGATTATTTACCTCGAACCCGATCAGGTTAATTTACGGATCATTGAGATACCTACTTTAAAAGTGATAAATAATGTTCGATCGGGCCTTCTAAATATCGGAAACGCTAAAGTTGCTAATTATTCGGAAAATATGACTGCAATTGTTAATAATATTGAAGGATTTAAGCAGATTATTAATGACTACCAGGCAACACCAGTTAAATTTTATGGCGATTTAGAAGACCTTGACCCAGTTGCAACTAGGTATGTGGCCGACCAGTTAGAAGTTCGGACAGGATTACGGATTGAATGGTTAAACAATAACCAGCTAATGGCACAGTCGATGAGTTACCTTTTAACCTTGCTACCAGATTTTGAAAAACTTAGTAAACACAATATGTATCTTCTAAGTATCGGTCTTAGCTCGACTACCTTAGCTTATTTTCACCATGGAAGCTTTGAACGGGCATGGGATATTGATCTTGGTAATGCAAAAATCAGTCAGTTGGTGGGGCGTCTCCGAAAAACTGCTACCAATCCAACTGAAATTATCCAAGATTATATCAGTAGTAAATTAGAATACTTAACACCAGAACTGACAAAGAAAAAGCATACAGTAATGATGGTGCAAAATGCCCTCTCACTCAATAAATTGTTTTTGCCAAATAATCAGCAGATCGCGGAAGTTCCCCTAAATGAATTTCATGATGATTACCAAAAGATTTTATCACCAGTAAAAGATGGCTTAATGAAAAATATTCAGATTGATGATCAACAATTCGAATTATTATTACCAAATTATTTGGTAACGGCGCGAACAGTGCGCTTAATTCAACCAGCAGGCCTTTACGTAACTGATATTTCAACGATGGATGGGATTTCCCATGGAATTGGGGTTGATAATCCTAAAACGAGACGGCAAATTGATGAAATGATCAGAACAGCTGCCGACAATATTTCTTCACGGTACGGTGTTGATTCAGCTCATCGGGATTTTGTAACGCGCTTTTCACTCCAACTCTTTGATCAATTACGCCCAATTCATCGTCTTGGTCAACATGAGCGATTATTATTAGAAATTGCTAGTAGAATTGATGACATTGGTAATTTTATTAATCAACGAGGACACTACCGCCACTCTGCTTATATTATGGAGGCTAATCCCTTAATTGGGCTCTCGGATAAAGATAATCGGATTATTGCTGAAGTGGCAAGATATCATAGTGCAGAGTCTCCAGATATTAGTCAAGCTCATTACCGTCATCTCGATGATGAGATCCAGA
Organism: Lactobacillaceae bacterium; assembly: GCA_011958095.1. Lineage (GTDB taxonomy): Bacteria > Bacillota > Bacilli > Lactobacillales > Lactobacillaceae > Limosilactobacillus. The sequence goes on from BLMQ01000074.1 coordinate 33,487, forward strand.
TGCCAGTAGCAAAATTAGCTGCTATTTTACGATTGGTGGATGCATTAGATGATTCGCGGCTGCAAAAAATTTCAAGTATTAGATTGAAGCTGGTAGGAGATAGCCGCTTAATCATTAAAGCAATAGCCAATGATGACCTTGTTCTTGAAAAGTGGTCTTTTAGTAAAAAATCACAACTATTTAAGGATGTATACGGAATTGAACCGGTCTTAACTGAGAGGAGCGATCATTAAGATGTATAAGGAGTTTTATAAGCCGCAGAATTATGTTAATCGAGAATTGAGTTGGATTGACTTTAATGGCCGAGTACTGGGAGAGGCAACTGATACTGCTAATCCTTTGTTAGAGCGTGCTAACTTCTTGGGAATTACTCAAAGCAATGTTGATGAATTCTTTATGGTGCGGGTTGCATCGCTTCATAAGCTTGCTGCTGCCAATGTTACTACTACTGATGCGTCTGGTCTGACTCCAGAAGAGCAGTTGGATGCAGTAAATGAAAAAGAACACCGGATGGTTAAGCAACGGTATGAAGTTTATAATCAGCAAATCATCCCGGACCTTGCTAGAAACGATATTCATATCCTCCACGTTCACGAACTTGCTGAGAAACAATATGAATTTATTCGCCGATATTTTAATGATGAGCTGATGCCAGTTTTGACTCCCATGGCAGATGATGCCTCACGTCCTTTTCCTTTTATCTCCAATAATTCTTTAAATATTGCTGTTCAGCTGCGGCGGCAAATCCATCCAATAAGTAAACCAGTTGCAGAGGAAATTTTAGAAGGGGATCAAGAAGTTCATCGTCCACAAATTGAACCACATGATGATCGTCAAGAAGCGGATATCAAATTTGCAACAGTCCGTGTTCCAGAAATTTATAAGCGGTTAGTCCGGTTACCAGGAGAAAATAGCTTCATTTTGATTGATGAAATCATTACTGAATTTCTGAGCGCGCTTTTTCCAGGATACGAGATCTTAGCTACAGCGTCATATCGAGTTATGCGGGATATGGACTTAGACGTTGCTGAAGAAGATACGTCAGATTTGCTCCGGGCCGTCAAACGACAATTGCGAGAACGAGAACACGGGCGGGTGATGCGCCTAGAAGTTCCAGCTTCAATCGATGAATGGTTAAAGGATCAGTTAATTGATAATCTGCATGTAAGTGAACGCTCACTGTATGAAGTAGATGGTCCCGTCGATTTAACTTTCTTGAAAAAATTATCGGGGATGGTTGATGGTCATGATGACTTGCGCTATCCACCGTATAAGCCATACCTCAATCCAGCGTTAGATATGGACCATAATATTTTTTCTTCAATTCGCCAAAAGGACTACTTAATGCAGCATCCTTATGATAATTTTCAAGCCGTGGTTAACTTTATCCATCAAGCAGCCATTGATCCAGATGTTTTAGCAATCAAGATGACTCTTTATCGGGTCTCTGGTAATTCACCGATTATTAAGTATCTCGGAATGGCCGCGCAACAGGGTAAGCAAGTAACGGTTTTAGTTGAAGTTAAAGCGCGGTTTGATGAACAAAATAACGTTCGGTGGGCACAGCGGCTTGAACAGATGGGGTGCCACGTTATTTACGGTTTAGTTGGCCTTAAAACGCACTGTAAAGTTGCTTTGGTTATCCGTCGCGATGAAGATGGGTTGCGGCGTTACATGCACCTAGGAACTGGTAACTATAATGACGTAACAGCTCATTTTTACACCGATATGGGATTGTTTACTTGTGACCATGAGCTGGGAATTGATATGACGAACCTGTTTAATATGCTGTCAGGTTTTGCTCGACCAGCTTATTTCAATGAATTACGGGTATCTCCTGATGGAATCCGGACATTTATTAATGCAAAAATTGATGAGCAAATTGAAAATGCCAAAAATGGTAATCCTGCGTTAATTCGGATGAAGATGAATTCCTTGTCGGACAAGCAAATCATTGCCCGCCTATACGCAGCCGCTGCTAGTGGAGTTAAGGTTGAATTATTGATTCGAGGAATTACCTGTTTACGGAATGATCTGCCAGAATTGCATGGGAATATTGAAGTTCATTCTATTATTGGCCGTTTCCTTGAACACTCCCGGATCTACTACTTTAAGAGTAATGGTCATGAGGAAGTCTACCTTGCAAGTGCCGATATGATGACGAGAAATCTTAATCGGCGGGTTGAAGAATTGTATCCCGTTACTCAGCCAGACACAAAAGCTCATGCAATTCATATTTTTGACGTTATGTGGAAAGATAATGTCAAGGCTCGTCGGTTAGTAGGAGATCATTACGAACGGATTGATCGTGGTGATGCCGCACCATTCAGCTCACAAGAATACTTTGTTAAACAAGCAATGAAATTGAATGCGCGTGAGAAAAAGGAGAAGAAAGCAAAAAAACATTTTTCTTCAGTTTTTGAAACTTTAACTCGCCATGTTCCCAATCTTCATTTAGATGAGCGAAAGGATGAGTAATTTATGAGCAATGAGCAGTACTTGGCAATTCTTGATTTAGGTTCGAATTCAGTTCGGCTTAAAATAACAAAAATTCAAGATAACGGGAGCTTTGAAACGGTTCAATATGAAAAAAGATACGTTCGTCTTGCTTCAAATATGGGGCCAGAAAAAATGTTGAAGTCAGCTCCTGTAAAGCGGACTATTGATGCCTTAAAAGAATTTCGAACAATTTGTGATCGATACCGTAATAAGAAATTGACAATTATTGCGGTGGCGACTGCCGCCGTTCGTCAAGCGCAAAATCAACTGCAATTTCTTGAAAAGGTCCAGCGAGAAACCGGTTTTGAAATTCACGTAATTAGTGGGGAACGAGAAGCATATCTTGACTATGTTGGAGTTAACCAGACTCTTCCAATTGATAAGGGAATAATCGTTGATACTGGAGGAGCAAGTATGGAATTAATCTCGGTAAATAATGGGGAAGCAGAAGAAGCAGTTAGTATTCCGATCGGCTCTGTCAGCATTTCGCAAACCTACCACCTTGAAGATCAAATTAATCCAGCTGATTTATTTGATGCCATGATTAAAATTGATGAAGTTCTTTCTCAACAATTATGGCTAAATCGGATGCGGGAAACAAAAATTGTGGCACTCGGGGGATGTAACCGTGCATTAGCAAAGGTATATCGGTGGCAACAAGCTCTTAATCCTGATGAAGTCAGACCAGTTCATGGGCTAACAATGCGTTCAGAAGAAGCCTTTTTGATTATGCGGCAGCTATTAGAAGCGGATCGCCAGACGCGGGCAGGAATCCGTGGAATTACGAAAGTACGAGCAGATGTAATTGTTGGAGGACTTCTCCCCCTTATCTCTCTTGTCCGGCAATTATCAATTAATGAGATTTGCTTTAGCAATAGTGGATTAAGAGAGGGTTTATTATTTAAGTACCTTGAGCAGCAAATTAATTTTGATCAATTAAAATCCTCACTATAAAATTATTCGCTAAAAAATTTACTTATTTTTACTAAATTTTACTAATTGGAAACAGTAAAATTGTGCTACAATCACTATGAAAGCTTTAGTTGGAGCAAGGAGGAAACAAGATGTCAATTTTAGTTGCTGGCGGTGCCGGATATATCGGTTCCCATATGGTAAAAGATCTTATTGAAAATGGTGAAGACGTAGTAGTTGCTGATAACTTATCAACGGGTCACCGGGATGCGATTAATCCCAAGGCTAAGTTTTACGAAGGCGACATTCGTGATCGTCAATTCTTAGATAAGATTTTTGACAATGAAGATATTACTGCAGTTGTTCACTTTGCTGCTTTCTCAATTGTACCTGAATCAATGAGTAAGCCATTGAAGTACTTTGATAACAATACTGGTGGAATGATTACTTTGCTTGAAGCAATGCATGATCATGATATTAAGTATATTGTCTTTAGTTCAACTGCTGCTACTTATGGGGTTCCAGAACATATGCCAATTAAGGAAACTGATCCCCAAAAGCCAATTAACCCATATGGCTTGAGTAAGTTAATGATGGAAGAAATGATGGCTTGGGCTGATAAAGCTTATGGTATTAAGTTTGTTGCCCTCCGTTACTTTAATGTTGCTGGGGCTGCTCCTGATGGCACGATCGGTGAAGACCATGGTCCAGAAACACACTTAGTTCCAATTATTCTTCAGGTTGCGCAAGGTAAGCGTGATGAATTGAGTATCTTTGGGGATGACTACAATACACCAGATGGTACCAATGTTCGTGACTATGTTCATGTTATGGATTTAGCAGATGCTCATATTCTTGCTATTAAGTACCTTCAAGAAGGTAACAAGAGTAATGCCTTTAACCTTGGTTCATCCACTGGCTTCTCTAACAAGCAAATGCTAGAAGCAGCTCGTGAAGTTACGGGTCAACCTATTCCAGCTAAAATGGCACCACGCCGTCCAGGAGATCCAGATTCATTAGTTGCTGCTAGTGATAAGGCGCGTAATATTCTTGGATGGAGTCCTAAGTATGATGATGTTCACGACATTATCGCAACTGCTTGGAAGTGGCATTCAACTCATCCAAAGGGTTATGATGATCGGGACTAATAATCGGTTTTAAAATAACAAACAGGCTCTCAGCAAAAGAATTGTTGGGGCCTGTTTTGTCGTAAATAAACAAAAGAAATTAAAAGAGAAGTCAAAGCGGATCCAGTGTGATAAGATGTAAGATGATTGAAAGGATTGATAAAAGATGAAGATTCTAGCCATCGATACATCCAACCACCCAATGAGCGTAGCGTTGGTTGAAGATGAGCAATTGTTGGCAACGACGACCCTTAATATGGTTCGCAATCATAGCATTTATTTAATGCCGGCAATTAGTAAGTTATTTGAATTAGTTCAGTGGCAGCCAACAGATATTGATCGAGTAGTGGTTGCACAGGGACCAGGATCTTATACGGGAGTACGAATTGCAGTTACAACCGCTAAAGTATTGGCTGATACAGAAAAGATTGACTTAGTTGGCGTATCAAGTCTAGCAGTGTTAGCACGTAATGTAGTTCCAACATCATCAGCAATTATTGTTCCTTTCTTTGATGCCCGCCGAGGAAATGTATTTGCTGGTGCTTACCAGTGGGAAAATGGCAAGTTAATAAATAAAATAGAAGATCAGCATTTAGGAATTGATGTTTTGCTTGATCAACTTGCAAAATTAGGTCAACAAGTTGTTTTAGTGGGTCAGATGACTGATAAGATTCAAGCCAAATATGATCAATTACCAGCTAATGTGACCCTTTTGCCACGATCTTATAGCATTCCGTCAACTTATCAATTAGCTCTTGCAGGTAAAATGAAGGAACCGGTTAAAGAGATTGACCCCTTTGTTCCACATTATTTACGAATTACTGAAGCAGAGGCTAATTGGCAAAAACTTCATCCTGGAGAAAAAAGAAAGAATTATGTTCGAGAAGTTTAAAGAATGGTTTGTAAATACGACCAATCCTACTAAACGACCGACCCTTGATTTTACGCGACGAGTAGTAATGATATCCGGCCATCAGTATGTGGTCCGGATGGCAAAAGAGCAAGATATTCAAACTTTAGTTGAAATTGAAGAAAGAATCTATGGAAAAGCACCATGGAGTTATGCTGCTTTCCGCATTGAACTACAACGGTCGTGTGATCGACTATACTTAGTTATTGAGGATGACCAGCAGATTGTTGGCTTTATGGGAACGGCAATTGATTGGTATCATTATGATTTGCATATTACGAATATTGGCATTACACCAAGTTACCAAAATAAAGGAATTGGAACGTATCTTATTTCGACTGCCAAAAACTATGCCCGGCACTTAAAATTACATTCGCTGAGTTTAGAAGTACGAGTGCATAACGTATCAGCTCGTCGCTTATATGAAAGTTTAGGCTTTCGCAACCAGCATATTAAACCACGTTATTACTTAGATAATCACGAAGATGCCGTGGATATGCAAGCAAACTTACTTAGGTAGAGGTGAAAGTATTTTATTATGACAGAACGCACATTAACCTTAGCGTTTGAATCAAGCTGTGATGAAACAAGTGTTGCCGTAATTGAAAATGGGACTAAAATCCTTTCTAATATCGTTGCAACGCAAATCGATAGCCATCAACGTTTTGGTGGAGTAGTACCAGAAGTAGCTAGTCGACATCATATTGAACAAATTACCAAGTGTACAAATGAAGCTTTAGAGCAAGCGGATGTAGGCTATGATGACCTAGAAGCTGTTGCAGTAACATACGGTCCAGGATTAGTCGGTTCATTATTAATTGGTGTAACGGCAGCAAAGACGATCGCATGGGCGCATAATCTTCCGTTAGTGCCGGTTAACCACATGGCAGGCCATATCTATGCCGCACGCTATGTTGGAGAATTCAAATATCCACAAATGGCATTGTTAGTTTCCGGTGGACATACGGAATTAGTTTACATGCCATCTGAACATGAATACCAAATTATTGGTGAAACGCGTGATGATGCTGCCGGTGAAGCTTATGATAAAATCGGTCGCGTGTTGGGAGTCAATTACCCGGCAGGAAAAACGATTGATGAATGGGCAGCTAAGGGTAAAGATACTTTTAACTTCCCACGAGCAATGGAAAAAGAAGATAATTATGACTTTAGCTTTAGTGGGCTGAAGAGCGCCTTCATCAATACAGTTCATAATGCAGATCAACGTGGGGAAAAATTAGATAAATATGATCTTGCAGCCAGTTTCCAACAAAGTGTCATTGACGTGCTTGCCGAAAAAACAATGCGGGCGTTAGATGATTACCCAGTAAAGCAACTGATTTTAGCTGGTGGGGTCGCTGCAAATCATGGTCTCCGTGCTCGTTTAGATCATGACATGAAGAAATTTCATCCTGATGTACCGATGTTGCAAGCACCGTTGAAATTATGTGGTGATAATGCTGCAATGATTGGGGCTGCTGGTTATGTTAACTACAAGCATGGCGACCGTGCAGGATTAGATTTGAATGCAGTACCGGGATTGATGTTTGATCGAATTCAGAATAAATAATTATAAACACAACTCTCGTAAGCAATGATGGCCTCCAGTGTTCGGTAAAACCGGACGCTGGAGGCCATTATTATACTGCGCTGTATGGATGTAACCGCAGTCCTTTTTGCGTTTTATGCTTCACCATTTGCTTTATCAACGGCATCCATCATGGCGTAACGGAAACCATTTTTTTCCAATGCTTCCACGCCTTTGATTGTTGTACCTGCTGGTGATGTTACTTGATCACGTAATAATGCTGGAGCAAGCTTGCTATCATAGGCTAGTGTTCCCGTACCTTTTACCATACTAGCAATAACTTCATATGCAGTTTGACGATCGAGGCCATGATTGACGGCGGCATCGCTCATTGCGTCCATCATCACATCAACAAATGCAGGACCACAGCCGCCGATAACACCAATTATATCTAGTTGTCGTTCTGGAACTTCGATGACATCGCCAAGACTGTCTAAAACAGTCATTACTTTTGAAATTGCTTCAGCAGAAATTCCGGTTGGCAAGGCAAGACCAATTGTGCCGGCATTAACTTCAACTGGTGTGTTGGGAATAATATTAACGATTTCTTTATTCGGAAGAACTTTTGCTAAGTCTTCGTGCATAATTCCAGCAGCGGCAGAGATAAAAATAGTGTGATCGTTAAGGACGGCTAATTCTTTAGCGACTGCGGTTGTAATAGGGGCCGGGGTAGTCAAAATTACGATATCGGGTGTAAGGTTAACTACTTCACTATTTGTATTAACGAGTTTAAACTCGAGTTTCTCGGCAAGGCTTGTAACACGTGGATTAACAGGGTTCATCGCACTGAGGGTAAAATTTTGCGTACGGCTTAATCCCTTCATAATTGCGCTTCCCATATTTCCGACACCAATAATTGTAATTTTCATCTAAAAAACCTCCTAAATTATTTCCGAATTTGCCCATTACCGGTAATTTCATATTTGATTGTTGTTAATTGTTGTAATCCCATTGGTCCCCGAGCATGAAGCTTTTGGGTACTGATACCAATTTCAGCACCAAAGCCAAATTCTCCTCCATCAGTAAATCGCGTGGAGGCATTAACGTAAACACAGGCAGAATTAATAGCTTGTTGGAAATAGCGACCCCGGGTAATGTTGTTTGTAATGATTGATTCTGAATGATGAGTACTGTAGTCGTTAATATGGCTAATTGCATCATCGAGGGAATCAACAATTTTTACGGCCATAATTAGATCGTTATATTCTGTCTCCCAATCTTCATCGGTAACGGGGCGAATAGTTGATACTAGTTGGCAAGCCGTTTCGTCACCGCGTAATTGGACGCCATGTTCCATTAAAGCTTTGGCGATAACAGGAAGAAATTCAGCGGCAATATCGCGGTGGATAAGTAATTTTTCAGCGGCATTGCATACAGAAGGCCGTTGTACTTTTGCATTTACAGTAATATTGGTCGCCATTGTTAGGTCGGCATCCTTATCAATATAAATATGGCAATTACCAGCACCGGTTTCAATAACTGGGACCGTGGCTGTTGTTACAACCCGCTGAATAAGGGCCTGGCCGCCTCGTGGAATCAAGACATCAATGTAGTCAGTGAGATTCATCATTTCATCAGCAATCGCATGACTAGTGTCGGTAATAAGCTGAACCGCATCGACCGGTAAATGTTGACTTTGTAATGATTCGCGAAGAATTTTTACTAAGGCAGTATTAGTCTGGATAGCTTCTTTTCCGCCCCGTAGAATAACTGCATTGCCACTCTTGAATGTGAGGCCGGTCGCGTCTACAGTTACGTTTGGTCGTGCTTCAAAGATAATACCAATTACCCCTAATGGTACGCGCCGTTGAAGGATTTGCAACCCATCCTTAGTAATCCACCCCTTATCGATTTGGGAAGTGGGATCGTTTAAGTCGGCGATTGTCCGGAGACCATTAGCCATGTCCTCAATGCGTTGGGAATTGACCATCAAACGATCCGTAAATTTAGTTGGCATCTGGGTAGCAGCGGCCAAATCTTGTTGGTTGGCAGCGATAATTTGATTTTTATTTTTGATCAAATCATCTGCCAATTGAAGCAATGCCTTATTTTTGGTAGCAGTGTTCATTAAAGCTAGTTTATTTGCAGCATTTTGAGCTCTTTTTCCAATTGCGATTAAGTCTTGGTTCATTATCATCACTCCTATTTTCCAAAATGAGTACCAATAGCATGACCATCAAAAATATCAAAAAGAATTTTAGGGTCACGACCATTGCATAAAATCATTTGTTTACCTGCTTGCATCATTGTGGCAGCTGCCCGTAATTTAGTTACCATTCCTCCTGTTCCAAACCTAGTGCTGCTACCGCTTGCGACGTTTTCTATTTCCGGCGTTAGGAATGGAACTTCTTTAATGATTTGTGCGTCAGAAAATTTATGCGGATCTTTGTCATAAAGGGCATCGATATCCGAAAGAATGATTAGTTCGTCAGCGTCAATGGCAATAGCTACCTGGGAAGAGAGTTCATCATTGTCACTGAAAGTAGTGTAATGATCCAGCA
>BLMQ01000075.1:0-1070 GCA_011958095.1 Lactobacillaceae bacterium
TATAGAAGATCCGGGGTAGCTAGAGCTAGACGTACTGTTATTGACTGCTTACCATTGAAAGCCTCAATCGATCAATATATCTATTTCTATAACCACAAACGTTATCAAGAAAAATTAGACAGCTTAACACCGGTACAATACCGGCATCAAGCTGCCTAAGAAGCTTTGTATAATTTATTGTCTACTTGACAGGACCCAGTTCATTTTACCGAACATTGAAGGTCATTGTTGTTTGCGAAGGCTCTCAGAGGCTAACTTCGCGGCGAAAAACGAAATTATAAGTAACTTCGATCTTGCTCTCGCTGTTGATATTAATTTATTTCCACTTCATTACACATACTGGTTCTGGACAACTGACATCCTTTTGAAGAAGGGTTAACTTACCAGTTGATGGATTTCGTTTATAAAGCGTAAGGTTATCAGAGTTCTGATTTGAAGCTAAAAGATAATTTTCATCTTGATTTAGATTGAAATCGCGTGGGAAATCTCCTTCAGTCGAAATTGATTGAATATGTTTAACGGTAAAATCTGGTTGGACTTCAAAGACGGCAATAGTGTTTTCACCACGATTTGATGTATAGACAAACTTACCATCATTTGAAATCCGGATAGCAGCTGCTCCATTGTGAGCTGTCCAGTCTTCAGGAATTGTTTTGAGCGTTTGAAGGTGCTTAAATGATGCATCCTTACTATTATACTTGAGTACTTCTAGTTTACTGCTTAGTTCACCCAAAAGATAAGCATAATTGCCATTTGGATGGAAAGCTATATGACGGGTACCAAAGCCATCTTCACACTTATAGCGAGAGACAGCAGTTAATTTACCATCATCAGAGACATCGTAAACTACAACAAGGTCCATTCCTAAGTCACATACAACTAGACGATTATCAGGAGTTAAGTCGGCATAATGAACATGTGGAGCTTCTTGTTCAGGTTCAGGACCAGTTGCTCCTTCATGAAGGACAGAATCGGTTTGTGTCAACGTTCCATCTTCGTTGATCTTAAAAACATCTATTTTTGCTGTATGATAATTAGCACTGAATAATAAATGCCGTTTGTTATCAACG
>BLMQ01000076.1:0-9369 GCA_011958095.1 Lactobacillaceae bacterium
TGATTATCGTTCGGACTTAGCCTCGAGCCTTGTGGTTAATTTCCACGATATCTTGCTATTGTTCGTGAAAGCAGTTAGAGCTGGGAGAAAAATAAATTTTCTCTCAGTTTTTTTACACTAAGTTGGTAAAGCTGATTATTTCCCAGGAAATATTAAATTTCAATTTTCTTTGTGGCAATTTGCTTAATGAAATTTTGATCATGTTCAACAATTAGCATTGGTGGTCGCTTTTCTTGAATTAACTGAATTAGTTGTTGCTGATTATAGGTATCAAGATAGTTTAGCGGTTCATCCCATAAATAAAGGTGGGCAGGCTCAGCTAATGACCGTGCTAGTTCAACCTTCTTTTGTTGTCCCATACTCATTTCTTCAATTGGAACATTAAAAGTAACACGTTCCATTCCTAATTTACGAAGAAGGTTAAGAAATTGATCGTAGTTAATTTTAGAAGAAGATGCAAAACTACGTAAACTTCCATGATTATCAGAATAATCTTGACGTACTGTGCTGAGTTTAAGGGCACTGCTAAAAAGTATCTCTCCGCTTTGCTTACCACTGAATGTCCCAATGATTGCATTAATAATACTAGATTTTTCAGTACCATTCTTACCACAGAGCAGGACCTGGTCATTTTTTTCAATGGTTGTAGTGATATTAGAACAGAGTTGTTTAGTTGGATACGATAACGTTAGATCATTAATGCTTAACGATGGTTGATGATTAGTGGAGAGAACATTAATTGTTAGCGGAACAACTTTTTCAATTTCTTTTAAAAGTCCTTGTCGTTCCTCGATTGCGGTGTCTAAGCGTCCTTTCATTATAGTTGCTTTTTTCATCATTTTTGCAGCTTTGGCACCAATAAAGCCTTTATCCGCATGCGAATTATTCTTCTTTTCATTTTCTGCTTGTTGAGCCCATTGAGATTTTGCCTACCGTGTTTGCTTTAAATGATGAATATCTTTTAATAAATTTTCGTTTTTCTTAATGGCCGTAGAATCTCGTTGCTCCTTATGAACAAAATAATCACTGTAATTACCACGGGTTAAAACAAGCTGGTGTTGTTCAATCACTAATGAATGGTCAATGACTTTATCGAGAAAATCTCGGTCATGCCTAGTGATAATGAAACCGTTCTTTTTCGCTTTTAGATATTGAGCAATTTGTTTTTGACCATCCTGATCAAGGTGATTAGTAGGTTCGTCAAGCAGGGGGAAAATCTATCTTGAGCAAAAAGGGTTGCTAGCATCACACGTGTCTGTTCGCCACCGCTAAGACTACTGAAGGGTTGCCATAGTAATTCAGTAGCGGTTGCCATCAAATTTAATTCTCGTTCGATTTGCCATTGTTCACCTTGATAGCCACTTCTCATAAGGACGTTCAATGTGTAATCATCCGGTTCACGAATTACTAATGGATAATAGTTAAATTTAAGATTGGTTTGAATACTTCCTTGAAAGGAAAGTTGTTTTTGCAAGATTTTGAGTAGTGTGGTTTTGCCACGACCATTTCGTCCAAGAAGACCTAGTTTCCAATCACTGCTAATATTAAGATCACAATGATTAAAAAGCGGTTCTTGTCCCGGATAAGCAAAAGTTAAATTATTTATCGTGATTGGTTCCATTAAAAAATCACCCTTTCGTTACTCGCAGAAAAGATAACGAAAAAAAGCCTACCACTACAGGTAGACTTTTAAACTAATGGTATTGGCCCATTAGTTCTCACTTATTGATCAATCATTGAAAAATAATTCTACCCGTAGTACCTTTCTGCGTGAATCCACAGTTCTAGATACATTAAATTGTGTAGAATTAAAATTTCAATGGATGATCCCTCCTAAAATTTACTGCTAATAATGTAGCAATTTGCTTTCGAGTTGTCAATCAACTAATTTAATTCGCCTTCAGCAATTTGATCCAACATTGGACGCGAAGGAATAAAGAAGAGTTGACCACCTAAAATATCAGAGAAAGTTAGAAGGTAATCGTTTTGCTCAAGCATATTTTCAAGCATCTTCTTAGTTACAGTCCAATGCCGTGAATAACCGATAAAGAAAGTTCCGGTATTATCAGCGGCAGGGTCTGAATATGGAACATTCATGCGCACAATTTTCTGTTCAACACCATTGATTTCCGCTTGGGAAGCGACATTATGAGCATTCTTAAACTTTTCTTTTTCGCTTAATTCTAAGTCAGAAAACTTCTTGCGGCCGACAGCTTTTTCTTGTGTTTCAGTAGTTAGCTTATTCCAAATGTCCATGTTATGCCGCCATTTTTGTGCAAAGGCATAAGAACCATTTTCAAACGTAGGATCCTCATCACCAATAATGGCATACTCAGCAGCATCTTGAGGTTCTGGATTTTCAGTTCCATCAATAAAGCCGATAATGGCCCGGCCTTCAAAATAGCGGAAGCCCTTTGTTTCATCAACAATATTAGTAATATCTCTAATGAAGAGCATTACTTGAGCCATGAATTCATAAACAGCAGCTTCATCGTTTGCCCGAATATGGAGGAAAATATCTCCTTTTGCGGCAGGCATTTCGTATTTTGGCCCGGTTAATGTCTGGTAAGTTTCTAATTCTTTAGGTTTAGGGGCGTTTGGGAAAAGATAGTCCCAGGCATCGTTGCTAAAGCCTAAAGAAACTTTAAGATTACCTTTATTATCCCGAATTCGCAATGATCGAGTAATTGCTTGGAACCGTTCAACAAATTCTTGAATTGCTTCTTGTTCCTTTGCCTGATTTTCACGTTTTAATTCTAATACAGTAAATTGGACATGTTCACCGGCGTCTTTCCAAACGTCTTGAGCTTTACTGGGATTCATTACCATTAGCTTCAGCCTCCTTAAAATTATTACAAGGCAATTATAGCATTCTTTAAGGATAATTCTTAGATTAAGTTGAAGCCGCTTTCAAACTGAATTAAAATAAAATTGATACTAATTTTACAAAAGAGGCGGTTATTGTGCAGGAAACACAAACGAAGAAAAAACATCATTTTCATATGCCCTCTGCGTTTACAATTTTATTTTTAATTATTATTTTAATTGCAATTTTAACGTGGATTATTCCAGCAGGGACATATGAAACAGATAAAGCTGGAAATATTATTTCTGGTACATATAAAGCAGTTACAAATAAACCCCAGGGAATTTGGGATGTCTTTATGGCACCCGTTATCGGGATGGTCGGTGATAAAAAGACAGATGGAGCCATCTCAGTATCACTATTTATTCTTGTTATCGGTGGATTCCTAGGAGTGGTTAATAAAACAAATGCATTAAACGAAGGGATCGGCTCAATCGTTCGCCGGTATAAGGGACGAGAAAAACAATTGATTCCAATTTTAATGCTTCTGTTTGCTCTTGGCGGATCAACATATGGAATGGGGGAAGAAACGATTGCATTCTATCCTCTCTTGATTCCCGTGATGATGGGCGTTGGCTTTGATTCAATTGTAGCGGTTGCGATTGCTTTAGTGGGAAGCCAAGTTGGTTGTTTAGCATCAACTGTTAACCCCTTTGCCACAGGAGTAGCTTCGCAAACGTTAAATATTTCTCCTGGTGATGGTTTAGTTTCCCGGGTAATACTTTTAATTATTACGATAACGATTAGTATTATTTATGTTTACCACTATGCATCGGTAATTGAAAAAGATCCAACTAAATCATTGGTTTACAATCAACGAGCAGAAGATGAAAAGCACTTTTTAGTCAAGGCTGATCCTAATGACGACCATAAGATGACCGGCCGTCAAAAAACAGTTATTTGGCTATTCGGAATTACTTTTGTTGTGATGATTCTAGGATTAATTCCATGGTCAAACCTTAATAGCCATTGGACATTTTTTGATAAATTTACAAAGTGGTTGGTTAATATTCCATTCCTAGGCGATTTATTAGGGCATGATATGGCACCCCTTGGAACATGGTACTTCAATGAAATTACCATGCTCTTCCTCTTTATGTCGGTCTTGATTATGGCTGTTTACCATATGAAGGAAAGCGAATTTATTGATGCTTTCATGTCAGGAATGGGAGATTTCTTGAGCGTTGCAATTATTGTGGCAGTTGCACGGGGAATTCAAGTAATAATGAATAATGGGATGATCACCGGAACAGTTCTTCACTGGGGAGAATTGGGCCTTCATGGATTATCACAAACGATCTTTATTATTTTGACTTACATTTTCTATATTCCAATGTCATTCCTAATTCCATCAACGTCTGGGTTAGCTGCGGCAACGATGGGAATTATCGGGCCAATGGGGCATTTTGCACATGTTTCAGGGAGCCTTGTTATTACCGCTTATCAAGCAGCTTCAGGATGGGTTAACCTTATTACCCCAACTTCAGGAGTTGTTATGGGAGCATTAGCAATTGCGCATATTAATGTCGGTATTTGGTGGAAGTGGATGCTGAAATTAATGATCTATCTCTTTATTGCTACTTGCTTGTTCTTAGGAATTGCTGCCTTGCTCTAGGAGGGGATTTGAATGGATAAAATTATTACAGAAGATGAACAAAAAGCTGCGGTTAAAACTTTAGAACGACTAATTTCTGTTCCATCATATAATCAATCAGCAGAAGAAGGCGCACCATTTGGCAAAGAAATTCGTAACGCCCTCGATGAGATGATGAAGATTTGTGATGAATTAGGCTTTAAGACCTATGAAGATCCAGACGGGTATTATGGCTACGCGGAAGTTGGCAGTGGGGATAAAATTTTTGGTGTAATTTGTCATCTTGACACGGTTCCTGCCGGCGATTTAGGCAAATGGAAACATAATCCATTTAAAGGCACAGTAATCAATGATGCAGTTTATGGACGAGGGTCACAAGATGATAAAGGTCCAGGAATTGCCGCTTTATATGCTGTTAAAGCATTGATGGATCAAGGTTATCACTTCAATCAACGAATTCGTTTTATTTATGGAACTGATGAAGAAATTCTATGGCGTGGAATTGCTGAATATAATAAAAAGGAAGCGCCAATTGATAGTGGAATTTCTCCTGATGCTGAATTTCCATTAATTTATGCTGAAAAGGGGTTGCAACAATCTTATCTCGTTGGTCCAGGAACAGATCAACTAAAGCTTAATTTGAAGAATGCGTTTAATGCGGTCCCTGATAGTGCAGTGTACGATGGTCCAAAGCAGGATGAAGTGAAGGCAGCTTTAGATAAGCATGGCTTTGAATATACAAGTGACGGTAATTCAATTACTGTTATTGGCAAGTCTGTTCATGCGATGATGGCACCAGAAGGAACGAATGCTGTTTTGCGGTTAGCAATTGCGCTTGATGATGTTTTTGATTTTAAGCCACTAGATTTTCTTGGTAAATTATTTAAGGAGGATGCGACGGGAAGCAATGTTCTTGGTGATGTTCGCGATGAGTCTGGACAATTAACTTTCAATATTTCCAGTCTTGAGATTAATGAAAATGAAACAAGAATGCAGATTGATTTGCGAATTCCCGTAACGGTTGATCGCGATAATTTACTAGCAAAACTAAGTAAGCAGGTAGCAGCCTACGATTTGAAGTATGTTCATTTTGATTATTTGGCACCACTGTATGTCCCAAAAGACAGTAAATTAGTACAAACTTTGATGGAAGTTTATAAAGAACAAACTGGGGATGTTGATGCTGAACCACAAATTTCTGGTGGGGCAACATTTGCTCGAACCATGAATAATTGTGTTGCCTTTGGCGGAATGTTACCAACAACTCCTGATTATATGCATCAAGCTAATGAACAGTGGCCATTGCCAGACATGTATAAAGCGATGGAAATCTATGCTCAGGCAATCAAGAAGCTTTGTGTGGATTAAGTAAAAAAGAGTAAAACGATGAATTAGTCATTGCTTTACTCTTTTTTAATAAAAAAATTATAAAAATACAATGTATAGTTGTTCACAAATCGTTCAAAAAAGAGCTAAAATAGCGTTCTCATCCGTTTTCATCTATTTTCATTTAAAGCGCGTTATAATAACAATGTAATTGATTACAATTTTTCACAAGGAATCTTTGTTAAGCGTTTGACATTTTAAAAAGTTCATTGTATATTATTGATGTACAGAAATGATAAACGTTTGTCAAATACCTATAGAAAGAGTACCTACTAATTATGAATAACAAAAATTCTCTTGTTACCAAATTGGCGTTCCTGTCAGTTTCATTCATGGTTACGAGTGCTTATGCCATTCAAGGTTCTTTACCGCAATTAAAGGCGGCACTCGAAATCTCACAGACACAGTCAGAATATTTAGTTACAACTCCATCATTTGCTGTAATGATTTTTGTTGTCCTTTCACCATTACTTCAACAATGGTTCAACATTTCTGATAAAAAGATTATTATGGCTGGGGTTACAATTGTTGGTCTTGCCGGAATTGTTCCTATGTTTGCGAATGACTACACTGCGATTTTGATTTCCCGGTTAGTTTTAGGAGCAGGGTTTGGTTTATACAACTCTCAAGCAATTTCGATGATTTCAGTTTGGTATGAAGGTACAACCCGAGCTCAAATGCTTGGTTGGCGTGCTGCGGCTGAACAAATCGGTCAAGCTTGTACCCTTGCAATTGCCGGATTGATTCTTAGTTATGCAGGTTGGCATGCGTCATTTGCCGTTTATCTTCTTGCTTTCGTTGTTCTTTTCTTCTTTGCAGTTCGTGTTCCTGACGATAGCAAAGCACAAGATAATAACGTTGCAGAAGACGATCTTGCTGAAGAATTAACTGAAGTGGAAGAACCAATTAAAAAGATTAGTCCAGTAGTTTACCTCCTTGTTCTCTTTGCCTTCCTCTTGGTTGTAGATTATGTTGGAATGGAAAATCGTTTCCCTGGCCTAGCCGTTGCAATTAAGGGAAGTAGCTATACTGGTTCATCAATGTTCCTTTCCTTAATGTTAATTGGGGCAACGCTTGGTGGTTTATTCTACGGATCAATTAATAAAGTGTTAGGTTTTAACACTGTTTACCTTGGTCTCGGATTAATGGCCATTTCAAACTTCTTATTTGCCTTCGCAAACGGCAACTTTGCAATGTTAGTAATTGGTTTGCTTTTAATCGGCTTCCCATTACAATTAGTTTCTCCGTTGATTTTTAACTTGTTGCCGGATTTAGCTCCTGCTAAGCGTCAACCATTAGTAACTTCAATGGTACTGATTGGTTTTAACTTTGGAGCTTTCTTCTCACCAACAATTGCTGAATGGATGAATCGATTAGTCGGTCGCCCAATGAGTGGCCTTGATCTTGCCGCACCATTCCCAATCTACGGGGTAATGCTAATAGTTATTGCCTTGATTATTTTCTTTGCAACTCGTCATTCTAAACAAGCTAACTAAATTTAAAATTATTGGAGGATATCATTATGCCAATCAAAAATGAAGCAATGTTAATTACTTACTCTGACTCAATGGGTAAAAATATTAAAGAAACTCATGAAGTATTAAAGAACTATATCGGTGATGCAATCGGCGGTGTTCACTTACTTCCATTCTTCCCATCAACTGGTGACCGTGGTTTCGCACCATACCGTTACGATGTTGTTGATTCTGCTTTTGGTAACTGGGATGATGTTGAAGCATTAGGTGAAGACTACTACTTAATGTTTGACTTCATGATTAACCATATTTCCAAGAAGTCTGAAATGTACCAAGACTTCAAGAAGAAGCACGATGACTCTAAGTACAACGACTTCTTTATTCGTTGGGAAAAGTTCTGGGAAAAAGCTGGTAAGAACCGTCCAACTCAAGAAGATGTTGATTTAATTTACAAGCGGAAAGATAAGGCTCCTAAGCAAGAAATTACCTTTGATGATGGTACTACTGAAAACTTATGGAACACTTTCGGTGAAGAACAAATTGATATTAATGTTAAGAGTAAGGTAGCTAACGAATTCTTCAAGGAAACATTAATTGACATGGTTAAGCACGGTGCAGATATGATTCGTCTTGATGCCTTTGCTTACGCTATTAAGAAGGTTGGTACTAATGACTTCTTCGTTGAACCTGAAATCTGGGATCTCTTAAATGAAGTTCAAGATATTTTGGCTCCATACAAGGCCATCATCCTTCCTGAAATTCACGAACACTACACCATTCCACAAAAGATTTCACAACATGACTTCTTCATCTATGACTTTACCTTACCAATGACTACTCTTTATACCCTTTACTCTGGTAAGACTAACCGCCTTGCTAAGTGGTTAAAGATGTCACCAATGAAGCAATTCACC
This sequence comes from Lactobacillaceae bacterium, assembly GCA_011958095.1. Classification (GTDB taxonomy): domain Bacteria; phylum Bacillota; class Bacilli; order Lactobacillales; family Lactobacillaceae; genus Limosilactobacillus. Next base: position 8,236 of record BLMQ01000076.1, read on the forward strand.
ACTCTTGATACTCATGATGGTATTGGGGTTGTTGATGCTAAGGATATCTTAACTGATGATGAAATCGAATATGCATCCAACGAATTATACAAGGTTGGTGCTAACGTTAAGCGGAAATACTCCAGTGCTGAATACAACAACTTGGATATTTACCAAATTAACTCTACTTACTACTCTGCATTAGGTGACGATGACAAAGCTTACTTGCTTTCTCGTGCATTCCAAGTATTTGCACCTGGTATTCCAATGGTTTACTATGTTGGATTACTTGCTGGTTCAAATGACCTTGAATTGCTTGAAAAGACTAAGGAAGGTCGTAACATTAACCGTCACTACTACACTAAAGAAGAAGTGGCGCAAGAAGTTCAACGTCCAGTAGTTAAGAACCTCTTAGACTTACTTGCATGGCGGAACAAGTTTGCAGCCTTTGATCTTGATGGTTCAATTGAAGTGGAAACACCAACTGAAACAACTATCAAGGTTACGCGGAAAGATAAGGATGGCAAGAATGTTGCTGTTCTTGACGCTGATGCTGCTAACAAGACTTTCACTATTACAGCTAATGGCGAAAAAGTGATGGAACAAAAATAGTCATCAAATTAATTAGTAATCTCTCTCAAAACAAAATAGGTAGTATTCCTTTCCAAAACGCTTTATCTCTCTCAATAAACTACCTATAAGAATGGGGCTGGAAGAAAATTTGAAGTTTTCTTCCAGCCCTATTTTGTTTATCATTTCATTTTAGTCCAATATTGGCTTTGTTACACGAGCAAGTTGTTCAATTACTTGTTGTCCCGCTGCCATTGATTGATTTTTATCCGTATAAACCGCAATCGTGTAATCTGTTCCGTTACTATTTTTTACATAACCAATACTATTGACGATCCATTCATCTTTACCGTAATTTAGCCAACCGTTTTTTAATGCAAAATTATCGCTACTTGCTGAGATCCCCCAGGCTTGGTCATTTTCGACATTAACCATTAAATCACGAATTTCGCTTCTTTCTTCGTCAGATAAAACCTTAGATTTATAGAAAATATTATTCAAGAGTTTCACTTGGTCTTTCGGGGTAGTAACAGTTAACCCCCAACTGCTATTAGCCCGAAAGACCAAGTGAAACTCTTGAATAAT
>BLMQ01000077.1:0-11386 GCA_011958095.1 Lactobacillaceae bacterium
TGATTATCGTTCGGACTTAGCCTCGAGCCTTGTGGTTAATTTCCACGATATCTTGACTAATTGTAGGAAAGAGGCTGAGAAAAAACTCCGTTTTTTCTCAAGCTTCCGATTTTTTATAAGTTATCGCCACGTTCAAATTGGAACTTAGAATTCAACAATGCTTCATGCAAAAGCTGGTTAATCAATTTATGTGTTTCATTCAGAACATGATTAGCGGTTTTCATATTTTGTTCAGTTAGGTAGTTAATTAAATTAGCTGAATTTTGAATCTGAGCTGTTTTTGTAATTGTGTCCACTCGTCCTACACCATAGCTTTGACACCGATCTCGGAAATCATTTACTTCATTGATAAATTCATGATAGCGTGGTTCTACAATCACTTCTAACAATTTATTTAACCAATAAGCACTCTTATCCGGCTGAGCATCATCAGTAGCATACTTATATTTTGCCGGAGTATCACTAATATTTGTAAAGAACGGAACATAAGGACTATAGCAGTAAAAGCCAAAATTAATCCATTGAATAGCAGCATATTGTGCCGGTACGTCATTCCGAATTTGCAAAATACATGAGCTTTGATTACGATCAAGTGCAATTGAACGGAATTTTCGCTGTTCCTCTGGTGTTCCAGAAGCATAAGTTCCCATCGGATCATAAGGGGTACCGTTATAATGCGATGAGAGGAAGTACTCTACATCCTCAACGGCAATTTTCTTTTCTGCATGTTGAATAAATGGAATTTTTTGGCTAGTAGGCTCCTGTTTTAAGGATGGTGTAAAAAGTTTTTGGCCATACCAAGAACGAGGTGTGTTGTAGTAGGCATCCGCCTCATCTTGTGTGCCAAAAATATTCCGGAAATTAAACGTCTGTGGATTAGGATTTAAATGATATTTTTCTACAAAATCTTTAATTTGCGGCGCATACATAAAGCTATCGTGATCGTTAAAGTCGACTTCTTCAATGCACATAATATTTGGTGCAATTGCATAAGCATCATCAGGAATCCGCCGGGCAACCCATTGATGGCCACCACCGGTCTCAAAATACCAAACTTCATCCTTATCGCTAAAGGCAATCCCATTGCTTTCACCAGTACCGTACTTTTCAATTAATGATCCAAGCCGTTGAACACCTTCGCGGGCAGACTTAATAAATGGTAGGACAAGATAAACCATTGAATCTTCATTAATTCCGTTCTCTACTAACGGATCATGACCAAGCACCCTGGCATTTGTCATTTCGGTTTCTGTCGCACTCATTGCAACATTATATTCATTAATGCCTTGCTCATCCCAGCGTCCTTCATCAGGCACGCCATTGGGAGTTGCCGTATAACGGCATCCCTGTCCCTTCATCTCAACAGTTAACCCATTATATTTTGAAACATAATGTTCACCGGTGTAATCCTTGGCGGGAAATACTTTAAATGTCTTAGGATTGACTCCATCTTCTGCATCCTCATCGCGTGCAATAATTGTTGAACCATCAATCGTAGCATTCTTTCCAACAAGCATTGCCGTACAACTACTCCTTAGCTTTTTCATGATATACGCTTCCTCCCACAGTAGTTAATGTACCTTTTAATAATACCACTATCTGAAACCAACTGGATTATAAGAAAAAGCTGAACGTTAAGCACATAAATCGATCTGAAATATCTTTAATACCGAACAAACTATTGAAAATGTTCGGCATTAGTGCTAGCATAACTACATCGAATAAATAGCCTATATAATACCGAAATATGGTCGGTTAGTCTCTACCTAAAGCCGTAAACTTTAGACTATAAGCACTTCTTAAAAACTGGCACTGTCTGTTTTTAACTTAAAGCTTTAAAAAATCGGTAGAGAGGCTGAATTTTCAGTCTCTTATTTTTATTTAGGCATGTTAATTTTTGAGGAGGTATATTTTGAAAGAACCTGTTTCATCTATTCAAGCACCTAGTCGTCATGCTAAACTCGATTTCACTCGTCAATGGCAAAACTTTGTCCTCGGTTTCCAGCATTTACTTGCAATGTATTCTGGGGATGTTCTTGTTCCGTTATTAATTGGACATTACTTACATTTCTCCACGCTTCAAATGACTTACCTAGTCTCGATCGACATTTTCATGTGTGGTGTCGCAACCCTCTTACAATTAAAGCGAACACCATTAACTGGAATCGGCTTGCCCGTTGTCCTCGGTTGCGCAGTTCAAGCTGTTACTCCCCTCGAAACAATTGGTGGAAAGCTAGGAATCACTTATATGTATGGGGCCGTTATTGCAGCCGGGATCTTTGTTTTTCTAATTGCTGGCTTTTTTGCCCGCTTAAAAAAGTTTTTTCCACCGGTCGTTACTGGATCTTTAATAACTATTATTGGATTTACCCTTGTTCCAGTAGGTTTCCAAGACCTAGGAGGAGGTACACCAACTGCTGCTTCATTTGGTGATCCCGCTAACCTCCTTATCGGCTTTCTAACAATTGCCATCATTCTGTTATTCAATGCCTTTGCTCGTGGCTTTATGAAATCAATCGCCATTTTATTAGGAATTTTAATTTCTTCTTTTATTGCAGGCGCATTAGGCTTTGTTTCTCTTAAACCGGTTAGTGAAGCTGCTTGGTTCCACGCTCCGCAATTATTCTTCTTTGGCGTTCCGCATTTTGATATGAGTGCCATGATCACAATGATTCTTGTTTCGCTCACGACAATGATTGAGTCAACCGGTGTTTTCTTTGCCCTTAGCGACATTACTGGCCGGCAATTAACAACCACCGACTTAGAACGCGGATACCGCGCTGAAGGGATTGCTGCAATTTTAGGCGGACTTTTTAATACCTTCCCTTATTCTACTTTTTCTGAAAATGTGGGTGTTCTTAAAATGTCTGGAGTGAAAAGTCGCCAACCCGTTTACTATGCCGCCTTTTTACTCTTATTACTTGGTCTTTTACCTAAAGTCGGCGCTCTCGCAACGGTTATTCCAGAACCGGTCCTTGGCGGTGCAATGATTGTGATGTTTGGGATGGTCGGCGTTCAAGGAGTACAAATTCTTCATAAAGTTGACTTTTCTAACAATGCCAACCTTCTTACGGCATCTGTTTCAATCGGATTGGGACTAGGAATTACCATGTATCCGCAACTATTCCAGCATATGCCAACAGAATTTCAAATCATTCTTGGTAATGGGATTGTCGTCACCAGTCTTTCAGCCGTTCTTCTTAATCTGTTATTTAATCACCGGTGGGCTAATCATAATTAATTCTCATTCTTTTTTAATTTAGTTGTTGACATTCAAATCTCAGCACGATATTATAATTTCAACAATTATCGTTTCAGTAGAACCTTCGTTGGGCGTAAGAGAGCCGGTGGTGAGGTGCGAACCGGTCAGGCGGAGTGTTTCGAATTATCACGTGATCTGAATTGTCCGGCCATATTCAGTGCCGTTACCACCTGATATGAGTGCGCATAAAATCAAGATGCGTAGGTGGGTGGTACCGCGATTACAATAATCGTCCCGTTGATACTTTTATCAACGGGACTTTTTTATTTCTTTTCTAAGGAGGAACAACGATGAAGAATATTCGTTTTAAAGAGGCAGTAACCCTCTTACTTATCATGCTAATAATTTTAGGGACTGCTGTGATTAAGTTTGGTTTATCGCCACAGATCCCCGTCCTATTTGTCATTGCTTTACTTATTTTTTGGGTTAAGTTTCGTGGTGCTAGTTGGGACAATATTCATAAAGGTATTCAAGAAGGAATCGGTACCGCAATCATCCCCATCTTTATCTTTATCCTTATTGGTGCATTAATTGCCGTTTGGATTCAAGCAGGAGTCATCCCTACAATTATGATCGTCGGCTTCAAACTGATTAACAGCCAACTTTTTGTCCCATCAACATTCATTGTCTGTTCTTTAGTCGGTCTCTCCATTGGTAGTGGGTTTACAACTATTTCGACAATCGGAATTGCCTTATTTGGAATGGGCGTTGCGCTTAATGCTAATCCTGCGCTAGTAGCGGGTGCGATTATTTCGGGAGCCGTTTTTGGTGATAAAATGTCGCCACTCTCTGATTCAACTAATCTTGCCTCTGCAATCGCAGGTAGTGACCTTTTCGCCCATATCAAGAATATGATGTGGTCAACGATTCCTTCTTTTATCGTTTCGCTAATTCTATTCTGGTTCTTTGGTAATTCCGGTTCCCATATGAGTGCTGGCAAGATCGTCCACACAATGGCTATTCTTAATCAACAATTTACAATTTCATGGTGGGCCCTATTACCAATCGCCTTAATGTTTATCTGTGCATGGCGCCACATTCCTGCTATTCCAACCTTATTTATCAATATCATCGTTACAGTAGTCATGATCTTCTTCCAAAAGCCAGGAACCTCTCTTCAATCCCTCGCCAAATTAATTAGTGATGGCTTCGTTGCTCACACTAGCGATGCAACTGTTAATACGCTGCTTACCCGTGGCGGGATTAGCAGTATGATGGGAACAGTTTCCTTGATCATTGTTACCCTTTCGCTTGGGGGAATTTTGATGAAGTTTAACATTGTTCAGTCAGCAATGAAGCCGCTTGTTGACCACCTTCATAAGCCTGGCAGCCTTATTACTGTTACAATTCTTTCGGGTATTGGAATCAATCTTTTTGTTGGGGAGCAATACCTATCCGTTATCCTTCCCGGTAAGGCATTTAAGGGTGCATTTGATAAAATGGGTCTTTCACCATTAGCTCTTAGTCGTGTCCTTGAAGATGGCGGAAGTGTTATTAACTACTTAATCCCATGGGGTGTTGCTGGATCATTCGTCGCCTCAACTCTTGGTGTACCAGTCCTTCACTTCCTACCATTTGCTTTCTTTAGTCTGTTTTCACCAGTTTTCTCAATTTTAAGTGGAGTTACTGGAATTGGTTTGAAGTGGCAAAAAGGAAAGCAACGCAATGCTACGAACGAAAAGCAAATAAAGGAAGCTTAAAAAGTCTGGGTTTGAGAATTCCTCTTACCCAGACTTTTTTATTATCCTGCAATTAATACTTCTGTTACCAATAATCCCCCACCAAAGATTAATACAAAGGCAACTACCGGCCACACAAAACGCAACCAATGGGAATATCGCATATCGAGCATTTGCAAAGTTGCCATAACTAACCCAGTCGGCGCTAAGAATAACATTGCATATTGACCAAATTGATATGCGGTAACAATAGTATATCGCGGAATATGAACCGTATCAGCTAGTGGCGCTAAAATTGGCATTGCTAGTACTGCTAAACCAGATGATGATGGCACAATAAAACCTAAGACAAAGAATACCAGCATCATCACAATAATGAAAAACGATCCGTTCATATGTGCAACCATTTTTGAAGAAGCATAGAGAATTGTATCAGAAATATAGCCATCATTAAGCACTTTATTAATTCCTCGTGCCAAACCAATAATTAATGATACACCGACTAAACTAGCTGCTCCATCAGAAAAAGCTGTTGTGGTCTTATATTCTCCCAAACCATCTTGGTGCCCAAAACAAGCTAAAAACATAATAATAATAGCAATTGTTAAGAAAGCGGATGCCATGTTAGGGAAAGCCCATCCTTTGGCCATTACTCCCCAAATCATAATTGGGAAGGCGCAAGCAAATAAAATTAAAATAATTTTCTTTTTTAATGTAAACTGCTGATCTTTTTCTTCGCTAGTAGCCATTCCCCACATTTGATCAAATTTATCCCGATCATCATACGAATAGGAAAACTGTGGGTTCTGTTGTACTTTGCGTGCATACCAATGCAGATAAAATAATAAACAAGTAACTGCAATTACCAAGCCAAAAATTCGTCCTGCCATTCCTTGCGTAAAAGTTGTCCTAGCAGCATTTGACGCAATGACAACCGAAAACGGATTGATGACTGAAAAGGTTGTTCCAAGTGAACTTGCCAAGAAAATGGCCCCAACACAAACAATTGAATCATACCCCATCGCAATAAAAACTGGGGCTAAGATTGGGTAAAAGGCAACCGCTTCTTCTTCAATCCCACATAGCGTTCCACCAAGTGCTAGTAAACTGTCACGAGGAATACCAAAATAAATTCTTTCCCCTTAGTCTTGGTAGATAATGCTGCTAGTCCAGATTCAAAAGCTCCACTTGCTTTAACAACACCAATCAAACCACCTAAAACTAAGATAAAAATCATAATATCAACTGATTCAATTGTACCATCAACCATACTAGAGAAAATATCGCTGACCGAAGCCGGATGCTGTTCAAGCCGTTTATAAGTTCCTGGTACTGAAATTGGCTTATTAATTGCTCCTGATTTAAACTGGTCGACATCAATTTGAATGTGCAATTTATCTAATGTTGCCTGTGTTGCCGGATAACTAATTTTTTCTCCAGTTGGTTGTGTTACTTGGAGATGATCATTGACATATGCTAGCTTAGAATAACTTCCCGCTGGAACAATCCAAGTAAGCATTACTGCGATCACTGTCAGAAAGAATAAAATTGTAAATGCACCTGGCATTTTTAATTTAAACCGATGCTTTTTCCCTGCTGTTGCTTCTCCCATCATCCTCACTCCTTAAGTCTTCTTTCTCCCTTCCATTAATTTCAGCAAGCGTTTTCAACAAACTTCGTAATAAGTCAGATTAATTCAATAAATGCATATTTATTATTTAAAAAGCAGGTTAAACCCATTAGATTTACCTACTTTTTAACATTTTCACTTTTATTACTTAGGCTACTTATTATATTCAACAATTTCCATACCATTATCAGTCAACGTTGCGCGCGTCAGACTTCCATTTGCCGGGCGCTCTGTCACGTCATACTTTCCATGACCAAAGCGTTCGACTAAGCTTAAAACAGTATTTCCATGACTTACCCATAAAACATTGGCGTCGTTAGGTAAATCAGCATTCCGAATTAATTCAATTCCTTTGTCCATTCGTTGCCAATACTCTTCATTGTTTTCGGCGTCATGAAATGGATCAGCATCCTTTAACCAGTCTTTGGCTTGACCGATAGAATATGCGGTTACAATTTCACGGAAGTTCTTAAAGCCATGAGGGGCACCCGCATTGTACCAAGCAAGATCCATATTTGTTCCTTCATATGATCCATAAAACTCTTCCCGAAAATAAGGAGCGGTGACTGGATGAGCTACAGAATTAGCGTTATTAAGATTTAAAATCACTTGTGCTGTTTCCATGGCTCGGGAAAGGTCACTACAAAAGGCCCCATCAAAGTGAATGTTTTGCAATTTCTCGCCAGCTACCTTTGCATCTTCTTTTCCCTTCATAGTTAGTGGGGAGTTACTCCACCCTTGCAATTTATTGTAAATATTAAAAAAAGTCTGTCCATGGCGAACAAGATAAATATTCAATTTAGTCATAACAATCCCTCCATAATCTTATTGTACCGCTTACAAACTCTTAAAACTATTTAAGTATTAACTTTGAGCTTTAAACACAGATTCTTCATATTCTCCACGTAGATTAAAAAATATAGAAAATATAGAAGGAAGGAATTATTATGAAGCTTAGAGACACTAGTCAACCAAATATTGTTGCTGCTAAGATTATTAATGTTACTCCGAAAAATGTTACCGTAATTACTGAAGAAGGCCACTTACTCAAGATTCCATTAACTAAACAGTATCGGGAAGACAAAACTTTACGGGCATCATTGGTTGATATCTTGAAAGCAGGGATATGGATTCCAGTAAATAAAAAGCTAAAAAAATTATTTAGTTACGACTGGCTTTCTGCTCCTGCCTTGGTCCCAGCAAAGAATTAAGTTTCTTCAACGATTTCCATAAAAAGAATGTTTTATAGTAATCTATGATAAAATAATTCTTGATTTGTCGAAATTGCACTTCGATAATATAGAACAAACCATATTGATTGCGAGGAACATTCCTAATGAAAAAATTAAGCAAATTTGTGGATACTAGGATTGGTTTTTTCACCCTCCTAGTTATCCTTTTTTGGTTAAAGACCCTGTTTGCTTACTTTACTGATTTTAAGCTTGGCGTTACGGGAATTTTTCAATACCTTATTTTAATTTTTAACCCGTTAGCGACTACCTTTTTTATTTACAGTTTAGCATTCTACTTTAAGCGTTCGCGGTTCTTCTACCCGGTTATTATGGGCTTGGACATTGCGAACACATTATTACTCTATTTAAATGTCATCTATTATCGTGAATTTACCGATTTTATGACAATTGCTACGATGACTGGTTATTCAAAAGTTAATCAAGGTTTAAGTGGTAGTTCACTTGCCCTCACTAACTTCCATGATGTCTTTTACTGGTTAGATATCGTCGTAATTCTTATTTTAATGCTCTGTAAAGTTATCAAATTTGATCCACGAGCAATTGGAACACGGTTAGCATTCGCATTTAGCTCCGTTGGCCTTGTCTTATTTGGGGTTAATTTGTCTTTTGCGGAAATGAGTCGCCCGCAACTGCTTGGCCGGACATTTGATCGTTCCTACATTGTAAAATATCTCGGTATTGATACTTTTACTGGTTATGATTTAGTAAAATCGCAACATATCAATAATATGCGACAAAGTGCTACTAAACCTGAACTACTAAAAGTTAAGAAGTTCACTGATAAGCACTACGCTCCGGCCAATCCACAAATGTATGGAATTGCCAAGGGCCGTAACGTGATTATCATCCACCTTGAAAGTTTCCAACAATTTTTAATTAACAAGAAGATCAATGGTCAAGAAGTTACCCCATTCCTTAACTCACTTTATAACGGCAAAGATACCTACTCGTTTGATAATTTCTTCCACCAAGTCGGTCAAGGTAAAACCAGCGATGCAGAAAACCTCTTAGAGACTAGTACATTTGGATTGCCACAAGGATCTTTATTTGCCACGTTAGGAAGCGACAACACTTTCCAAGGCGCTCCAGCTATTCTTAATCAACGTGCCGGTTACACGAGCGCTGTTTTCCACGGAAATGTCGCTAGTTTCTGGAACCGCAATAATGTATACAAGAATTTAGGCTACCAATACTTCTTTGATGCTAGTTATTACGATACTTCTGGAGACAAGGCTACCGGATATGGACTTAAAGATAAGTTATTATTCAAAAACTCGATCAAGTATCTCCAAAGTTTACAGCAGCCATTCTACGCTAAATATATCACTGTTACTAACCACTTCCCTTACACGCTTGATGATGAAGACAAAGATCCAAACTTCCAAACAACTAATACCGGGGATAGTAACGTCGATAATTACTTTGTAACAGCTCATTATCTTGATCAATCAATTCAGGAATTCTTTAATTATCTCCAAAAGACTGGTCTTGATAAGAAATCAATTATTATGATTTACGGTGACCATTATGGGATTTCAAACAGCGAGAATACTTCCTTAGCAAGTGTTCTTGGAAAGAGTGCAGATGAGTGGACTGACTTTGATAATGCTCAGCTTCAACGCGTACCACTAATGTTTGTCATCCCTGGTACGGGTCATGGAAAGGTTTACCATACCTATGGTGGAGAAGTTGATGTTCTTCCAACCCTCCTTCACTTATTAGGAATTAGCAGTAAACGCTATATTCAATTTGGAACCGATCTCTTCTCTAGCAAGCATAACCAAGTGGTTGCCTTCCGTAATCGGGATTTTGTTACGCCAACTTATACGAGTGTGGGTGGAACAATTTACAATAATAAGACCGGTAAAGAAGCTAAACTTACCAAGAAGCAGCAAGAGAAGTTAAAGAAGGATCAAGAGTTTGTAAATGAAGAACTAACTCTTTCTGATTCGTTAAACGAAAAGAATCTCTTGCGGTTCTACCATCCAAAAGGGTTTAAAAACGTTAACCCAGCTGATTACAATTATTCAAATGGTCTAAAACGAGCACAGCGAATTGAAAAGAAGAAGGGAATTAAATCAACAAGTATTTACTCAGAAAATGGTGACCGTTCAACTGTAGATGACTACAGCACTGACGCCCCTGAGCAAAACCACTCTTCTACTGATTCCAACCGTATTAAGATCACTAACCCCGACGCTAATAATAAATAGCACGGGTACAACATAGCATAATAGAGCCTAGCAGAACATTTTGTTTTGTCTAGGCTCTGTTTTTAAGTTTAAGCTAATTTCAATCAACTAAACTTTTCCTCCAGTAGCAAAAGTGATATTGTTAACTTATACACAAAGAATAATGGAGGGATTTTTATGGTTGAAGAATTTGGCTCACCATCGTCGTATATTCAAGGTAAAGGTGTCCTTTTTGAAAGTGATAAGTATCTTAAAAACTTTGGTACAAAGCCGTTACTATTGGCTGGCGAAACAGTCTATAAAATTGTAGGTAAGCGGTTTGAACAATATCTTCAAGAAAGCGGTTATGATGTCACCCGTGTTCAATTTAATGGTGAATCATCCACTAACGAAGTAAACCGGGTCACAGAAATTGGTAAAGAAAATAATGTAACTGTCGTTTATGGTCTTGGTGGTGGTAAAACAGTTGATACTGCCAAAGCGATTGCCGATAACCTTAACTTACCAGTTGTAATTATGCCAACATTGGCTTCAAATGATGCACCTTGTTCTCGTCTTTCAGTAATCTACACTGATGACGGTGGCTTCGATCATTATCGTTTCTACAACCAAAACCCTAATCTGGTTTTAGTTGATACTCAAGTTATCGCTAATGGTCCCGTTCGGATGCTTATTTCTGGAATTGCCGATGCTTTAGCTACCAATGTTGAGGCACAAGCAGTTGCTCAGGCTCATAGTGATACAATGCTTGGTGAAAAACAAACCCTTGTTGGAAATGCAATCGCCCAGAAATGTGAAGAGACATTATTTAATTACTCGCACCTAGCTGTAGCGGATGCGGAAGCACATGTCGTTACGCCAGCATTTTCTAATATTGTTGAGGCTAATACCCTGATGAGTGGTCTTGGTTTTGAAAGTGGTGGTTTATCCGGTGCTCATGCTATTCATGATGGCTTAACAATTTTAGAAGAAACACATGATTTAACACACGGTGAGAAAGTTGCATATGGAACACTTACCCAATTAATGCTCGAAGGTGCTGACAAAGAACGTTATAACAAATACTTCCAATTTATTCTTTCTTTAGGCCTCCCAACTACTCTTGCTGATCTACATTTAGAAAATGTTACTGATGAAGAATTGCTCAGTGCTGGAAAAGCCGCCTGTTCAGAACAAGATACCATGGATCGTTTGCCATTTAAGGTAACTCCAGATGACGTTGCGCAAGCATTGCGAGCAGTTGATGCATATACTAAACAATATTTAAATAGTCACCATTGTCATCATAGCCAGATGTAATAAAAAGGGAGCGAGCCAGAAGTCACTTGTGACTTCGTTTTTCGACGCGAAGCTAGCCTCTGGGAGCCCCC
>BLMQ01000078.1:0-2499 GCA_011958095.1 Lactobacillaceae bacterium
GGAAGGCGATCCTTTTAGCAGTCATTATCTTAGGAACAGGTTTATTCACTAACTAATTTATCTATAAAATCTTATAGTAATTTTCCTGCGGAATGTTATAATCATTACTGTGAGAGAAATCTCAAATAATGTATACATAAGATGAAAGGGAGACTGTTTATTATGTCTAAGAATCATCAAAAAGTTGTTCTTGTTGGTGACGGTGCTGTCGGTTCAAGTTACGCCTTCGCAATGGCACAACAAGGAATTGCTGAAGAATTTGCTATCGTTGATATTATTAAGGAACGGACTGAAGGGGACGCAATGGACCTTGAAGACGCTACTGCCTTCACCGCTCCTAAGAACATCTACTCAGCAGATTACGACACTTGCAAAGACGCTGATTTAGTTGTTATTACTGCTGGTGCTCCACAAAAGCCTGGTGAAACTCGTCTTCAATTAGTTGATAAGAACTTGAAGATCATTAAGTCTGTTGTAGAACCAATCGTTAAGTCTGGTTTTGACGGAATCTTCTTAGTTGCAGCTAACCCAGTTGACATCCTTACCTATGCTGTTCAAAAGCTTTCTGGCTTCCCTAAGAACAAGGTTGTTGGTTCAGGTACTTCACTTGATTCCGCACGTCTTCGGGTTGCTCTTGGTAAGAAGCTTCATGTTGACCCTCGTGATGTTATTGCTAACATTATGGGTGAACATGGTGATTCCGAATTTGCTGCTTACTCAAGTGCTACTGTTGGTGGCAAGCCATTACTTGACATCGCTAAGGATGAAGGTATTTCAGAAGATGAATTACTTAAGATTGAAGATGATGTTCGTAACAAAGCATACGAAATCATTAACCGCAAAGGTGCTACCTTCTATGGTGTTGCCACTGCTTTAATGCGGATTTCAAAGGCTATTCTTCGTGATGAAAATTCTGTTCTCCCTATCGGTGCCCCAATGAACGGTGAATACGGACTTAACGACCTTTACATCGGTACTCCAGCTGTTGTTAATGCTTCTGGTGTTGCAAAGGTTATTGAAGTTCCACTTAACGACCGTGAAAAGAAGGCTATGGCCGACTCTGCTAAGCAATTGGAAGAAGTTGCTAAGAACGGTATGGCAAAGTTACAAGGTAACAACTAAGCCATATTCATAAATAAAACGATAGATTATCGTGCTACTAAAAAACTCTCAGCGTTTAGTAAAACGTTGGGAGTTTTTTTATGCCTAATTAAGATCATTTTTCAAGTCACGGGCAAAATCATTAAGAAAGTCTTCGATTAATTTATCCTTATAACCCTTTTTTCTAAGTTCACTCGCTAAAATTGCCGAAGTAAGCCCCTTTCGAATTGCTAACTTATGATCACCTGCGAGCCAAAACATTACTAATTCTCGATCTTCCATTTAAAATGCTCCTTTTCCCTAATATGTTCAGTGTACCACTTGCGCTTATCAGAAATTGAAGGAGTTTATCAATTATTAAGGAACATCAATACCGAGTTCATCCCCGATTTCGTTCATTTCTTGGTAAGTCTTCTCATCAATCGTGACCCCTTTTTCTTTATTTTCTGCTAATAAACGGTACTCACGATCACCGGGTACCCAAATTTCTTTACCAGGAATATGTTCAAGCTGACGAATTCGATTTAACATTGATGTGGCATCTTTCTTCAATATCTCTGGATCACCAAAGAACGTTGGATTAAGAACCATTACAAATTGGCTAAAATCATGTTTGCCACTAACAGTATCGGCAGAGATAGATCCTTGGGCTAAAATACCCGTCAATAATTCAATTACAATCGAGTTTCCCATCCCCTTATAATTAGAATTTTCCTCATCATTTCCGCCAAGAGTGAGAACTCCCCCACCTTTTTGTTCCCCTTCAGTAAAGGCCGCGGTGGCAAGAATATCTTCTGCCTCTTGCGCATCAGTTACTACCTGCCGATCTTTATCAACTGCCCATTCGCCTGGCAACGGTTCGCCTTTTTTAGCATGAACTTGAATTTTTCCACCTGAAACAACACAAGTGGCACCATCAAACATAAATGGATGTGGAGAAGCAGGAAAGCTAAACGCAAAAGCATTAGACCCAAGAAAAGCCTGCGTTGCATTAGTTGGAACTACCAGGGGACGAGTGTTAGTAAGGGCAACTCCTACTAATCCAGCTCCTAATGCTAATCTTGTATAGTAACCAGCGGTGCCGAAATGATTCGAATTGCGAATAACAGCAATTGCCACCCCTGTTTTCTTAGCCTTTTCAATTATTTTTTGAGTCGCTAAAACCGTTGCGAGCTGTCCCATATTTTGATTAGCGTCAACAAGGACAGATCCTGGTAACTCACGAATAATTTTGGCCTTATTTTGGGGAATAATCGTTCCTTCTTTAATCATCCGACGATACCATGCTAATCGTTGAATCCCATGAGATGAAATCCCGCGCAAATCCGCATCAACTAGAGTGTCTGCTAATAATTGACTGTCATCTTGGTTAAATCCCAATTTTGTAAAAACTTCTAC
>BLMQ01000079.1:0-2810 GCA_011958095.1 Lactobacillaceae bacterium
AGTCATTTGGCGAACAAATTCTTAGTCGACGCAAAGAATTAGGATTAACTCAACAAAACGTTGCAGATGAATTACACATCACGCGACAAACCCTTTCCAAATGGGAAAACAACAAAAGTTACCCTGATTTAAAATTACTTCTTGCTCTCAGTGAGATATATCATGTTTCTGTTGATTCCTTACTTAGAGAGAATAAAGACCTAACTAGTTTCCTAAACCGCGATAAAGCCTCACAAGCATTTAATATCATTCGTGGATTGTTTTGGTTGCTTATAGGATTTTATTTTTGGAGTCCTTCTAATTATTGGTCAAATATTTTAATTCCTATTTTATTTTGTATTCTGCTAGAATATTTATACTATAAAGAATGTTTTTTCTTGGGAAAATACTGGTATAAGCAAAGTCACTATACTCTTTTAGGGTATATATGGACAGCATTAATGATCATAATTGTAATCTATGGTCTCATTAATAAGCACCTTAATATGTTACTCTATTGTTTTATGTTAGCAATATATTTCTTTTTCCACCAATACATCTTTAAACCACGTAAATAAAAAGGACGTCATTCAAACGTCCTTTTTATTTACTTATCTTCTGCTATTAGTTCTTTTCGTGCTTGGCGTAAGCTCATTTCTTGTTCTGGTGAAACCTCGGGATAAGCTAATGGCAAACTATTAATCTTCTTTGTCAAAATATCAGATACAATTAAACGCGAATACCACTTATCATCAGCCGGAATAACATACCATGGATTTTCCTTTGTGGCGGTAGCATTAATCGCCTTTTCATATGCCTTTTGGTAATCGTCCCAATATTGACGTTCGCGAATATCAGCTGCAGAAAACTTCCAATTCTTTTCTGGCGTATCAATCCGTGCTAAGAAACGCTTCTTCTGTTCTTCCTTTGATACGTGGAGGAAGAATTTTACAATTAAGTAACCGTTCCGTGTTAGATAACTTTCGTACTGGCGAATGTCTTCATAGCGACTATCAAAGAATTTGTTATTAACATCATGAACAGACTCAATTCCTGGAATATTAGATTGCAAAATTAAAGCAGGATGAACGCGTGAAACAAGAACATCTTCATAATAAGAACGATTGAAAACACCAATATCACCACGCATTGGCAATTCACGATTGACTCGCCAGAGATAATCATGACGTAATTCGCGGCCTGTTGGTTGTTTAAAATTAGCTACCTTAAACCCAACTGGATTTACGCCCGCAAAGATATGCGAAATCATACTATCTTTTCCTGCCGCATCCATTGCTTGAAATACTACTAATACACCATAATGACGACGCGCATACATCATCTTTTGTGCATTCTTAATTGACTTTACATTTTTCTTGATCTTCTTTTTAATCTTCTTAAGATCATCAGCAGAATCTTTTACCTTAGTTGGTGCCGTCTTAATATCAAAGTCTTTTCCAGTGTAACGATATTTCTTGGTTTTCATCAACATTCACCTCATTGCTTTTAATTTGATTTCAACTACCATCATAGCAAATCTCTCAAGTTTTGGTTAATAAAAACGGATTTAAAAAAAGAACCATAAACAATTCTAGTTCACAGTTCCATTATTTATAATATTCTTTTCTGTTGGCTGGTATTTACTATGTTTTAATTTACCAATTTGGTGCTCTCGACCATCATTAACAATGAATTCATCAACAGCACCACAATGCTCACAAACTACCACAATTTGATACCGTTGCGAGTCATCATTATTCGTATCCATCCAATTTCTTTCCGCAATTACTAACGGCTGTTCATGGCACTGATAACAAGAAATTCCTAGTTTACATTCTTCTCTAAAAGGATCTCCTGTTTTTCCTACCATTCCATAACGGTCTTCACCATGGACATTATCAAAATTATTGTAAAACATCTGATCACTTCTTTAATATTCAACTGCTTTTGCACGTTTTATCTTAATAACAAAGACTACTATTATTTCCATTACAAAAATCGAAATCGCACAAATAATAAAGAGGATATGATAAGAGGTCGCTTCAATCATCAATCCACCAAATAGAGGACCAATTGCCTTTCCTAAAGAAGAAAATGCGTTCAAAATCCCCTGGTACTTTCCCTTAACAGCAACCGGTGAAAGGCTATTTACAATGGCAGGCATCGTTGGCAAAGCAGTGGCTTCACCAATTGTCAAAACGACCATTGCCGCAACAAACCAGCTATATGAGTGGGCGTAAAGTAGGAGGACAAATGAGAAACCAATTGTAAACATCCCAATAAATACTTGCGCATATGGTCGATTAAGCCAAGTAATTCCTAGTTGGAAAACAACGATTAAAATCCCATTTAATGTCCACAAAAGACTATATTTCGTCATTGAGATTCCTTGATCAGTCATGAAAACTGATAAGTTACTTGCCCATTGTTCATACATTGTCCAGATTACAACTAAGGCAATGAAGAAGATCCAGTTAATCCATAAGTTAGCTTGAGGCATCTTAATATTAACTGTCTTGTTCTCTTCTTCATCTTCCACATCTTCGGTCTTTGCAACTGTTTGTTGACTATCCTTAAAGAAAAAGATAACAACAAGTGAGAACATTGTATAAAGGATTGTGGTAATCAAAAACATTGGTGAAACATTGCCATCTGCATACTGATAAAGCGGACCGACAATAGTAGTTCCAATCACCATTCCCAAGTTATTGGCAAAATACAACATATTAAAGACATAACGACCATCTCGCCCTGAACGAGTCGCAAAAGAATTAATCATTGTAATGATCCAGCCAACAGAAAAGAATATTATAAATAATGGAACTGTGAAC
>BLMQ01000080.1:0-11520 GCA_011958095.1 Lactobacillaceae bacterium
CAAGTATAAGATGAATTTTCTATTTCATCTGTATACTCAGAGGGCATTATAGCCCGGAAAGAGCATTACTAACCGATGATGATATAAAGAATTATCATTATCTAGAACATAATTATGAGTGACTGCATTTATATTATTTAAAATGATAGCTCTAAGAGATATTTGCACGTTAATGTAGAGCCAATTCTTCTCGTGTAAAGATAAAAATATAATATTTATTTATGGTATACGGTGATTTGTGATGAGCAATAAAATGTATGGATATTTGGTTGTGACAAATATTTGTAGAAGACAAATTTATGAATATAAAAAGATATTTTCAAAATCTATAAATTTAAATCAAATAGATAGAAAAAGGTGGAAGCTTAGGTTCAGGAAAAGTAAAAATGGTCTTTATAAGCTTTCATTTTATTTTGATAATAATCTTGAAGGGTATTGGATAGTAATTCCTGCTGAACAACCTTCATTAGATTTAGAAAAGCTTGCTGATCTAAATGAAAAATCTGAAACTCTTTTGAAAGAGGAATGGTTTTATGGGATTAAAGATGAAGCTGGTTTAAAAGGAATGCTTGGACAAGTGGATAATGGTTTCTTTGGATATACACCTTATCCCACAATATTGCATAAAGCTACATATTTTTGGTATACAATTTCAACTAAGCAAATGTTTAATAATGGCAATAAGAGAACAGCATTATTAACATCATTATTGTATTTAAAAATTAACGGTTTTTCTTTTGACATTTTGGATGAAGTTAAGTTATATAATATTTCGATTCAAGTAGCCAATAAACAATTCTCCTATAATCAGCTTTATCAATATATTCTTAGACATAGTTACATTGATTTTGAATTTTCTAAAAGAATTCTTTCAGATAAAAAAGCTTGATGATAAACTATACATATAGTATTATATTTATTATTAGTTAGGAAGGAGCTGAGACAATGAGTAACAGTTTGAAAGGTCAGTTTGTTAAGGTTCCAGCGGTAAAAATCAATGAACTTGTGAATAATGTTGTTAATGTTGACCCTAAAAAAGCTATGAATGAACTACTTGAAGATCCTAAACTGGTTAAGACATTAAAGAAATTATCATTGGTTTAAAATAAAAGATCAATCTGGTATTACTGATAGTAGTAACTATATATGACTCTATAATGAGATTTTCGTTAAGAAGCACTGACGAGAAATTGAATACTTTTCATAAAACAGCTTATGCCTTAATTTTGGCGTAGGCTGTTTTATATTTGGTTACTAAAATAAAACCCTCCCACCTATCGATTTCGCGTTACAATGATGACGTTGAATGAAAAATTTAGGTTTATTATTCGAGGAGGACATTATGAATAAGAAACAAGTATTGAGTTTAACTGGGGTAACTTTGGCTACAGTTGGGGGAGTATCTGTTGCAAACGAAACCGTCAAAGCGGATACGAATGTTACTTCTAATACTGTGCAAGCACAGACACAGCAAACGGCTGACCAACAAGCACAAGTTAAGGTTGATCAAGCACAGAGCAATGTTAATTCTGCTAGTCAAGCAGTTAATAACGCACAAAGTCAATTAACTAGTGCTAATGCAGCTAACTCAGCAGCTCAAAAGGCAGTTACAGATCAACAGACTAACGTAAATTCAGCACAAGCTAACGTTAACTCTGCATCAGCTGCTGTTAGCGATGCTCAGGTTAATGAAGCTGCTGCTCAAAAGAATGCTGATCAAGCAACTCCAGCAAATATCCAGAATACTAAGGACGCTATTAGCGCTCAACAGCAACAAATCAATAAAGATAGTGATGCAATTAACGCTGCTAATCAAGAAGTTGCTACTGCACAAAAGGATGTTTCTTCAGCTCAAAGTATTGTTAACGATGCGACTGCTAAGCGTGATGCACAGCAAAAGGTAGTTGATCAAGCTAATGAAGGTATTAAGAATGCTACTGACATTCTTAACAATAGTACTCAAGCAAAAGCGAAGGCTCAGAGTGATTTGAATAAAGCTAGTAAGAAGATTGCTGATGATCAAAATGCCACTAATGTAAAACAAGCAGAAGTTAACACTGCCACTGAAAATAAGAAGAATGCTGATGCTGATTTAGCCAAAGCTCAAGATGCAGAAAAGGCTGCACAAAAAGCCAAGGACGCTAAACAAGTAATTGCTGATCAAACTAGCGCAGCATTGAATACTGCTAATGCGGCTGTTAAGGATGCGCAGAGCAAGGTTGATGGGATTAATAATAGGTTAGCAAATGTTAATACCATAACTGTTCCTGATAAAGCTAAATATCAAAGGGCATTAAGTGATTGGCTGGGTGGAATTAGAGACGCTAATGGTGGATTTAATGCTGAAGATTTTAAAGTAATTGATGAAGCACATAAAGCAAATCAATATAAAAATAATAAGGCTGATGAAAATGTTATGGTTGATCCTAACCATTTGACGAGTGATCAGACTAAGGAATTAACTTTATTTGCTGCAGATCTGTTAAACCAAGTTCGTACACAGCTTGGAATTCCAAAGGTTCAGGTTACTAATGGATCACTAGAATTTGCACAGAAAGTAGAGCAAAATTATGTTAAAGACAATTGGCACAAAATAGGTCATGATCTTGCTGGTATCAATTCAGCCGGGAAAGAAACCGGTGCAAATGGTTACGAAGATGCATACTTTAATGGTTATTTAGGTAATGTGGATAGTCTTAGTATGGATGATCTAAAAGCTGATACCTACAATGGATTCTTAAGTATGCTATTTCCAAATGATAATGAACAAGAAATGTATCATGCACGTGGATTGCTTGGGTTGATGAATGGCGACTTTACTAACAATTACAGCTTTTCTACTGCTGTTCCTCAATATTTTGGTTTAACAACAACCACTATGAAAAACGTAGAAGGTTGGAAGTGGTCCATGATTCATTACTTAAATGCTGATATGGATAATGTTTCTGATGATTTTGATAAAACGCTTATTAAAATTCCATCAACAGATGATTTGATTTCTAAACTATCAACGGCAAAGACTAAATTACAAAATGCTAAGAACGACCAAGCTACAAAGCAAAAGGCTAACGATGATGCTCAAAGTGCCTTATCTTCCGCAAATAAGGTATTAGCAACTTCTCAAGTGGATGTTGCTACTAAGACAACTAATGCTAAGAATGCTGATGACAACCTTACAAAGGTCCAAAATGAATTGACTAGTCTTCAAAATCAATTAAAGGCTGATCAAAATAATCAAAAGCAAGCACAAGATAATTTCGATATGTTTACTGCTGATATATCGACTAAGCAAGCTAATCTCCAAAAAGCAAATGATGATTTGAAAGCTGAACAGGCCAAATTAGCTACTGCTCAAAAGACTTTGGACGATGCTAATACTGCTTTAGCTAAGGCTAATGATAAATTAAATGCTAAAAAACAGATTGTTGGCAATGCACAGACTATGCTTAAGGCTGATAATGATAAGTTAGGTCAATTGCAAACTACGCTTAGTGATTTACAAAATGCTCCAGAAAAACTTGCTACAGCTAAACAAGCCGTTGCCGATGCACAAGCAAAGCTAACTACTGCGCAAAATGAATTAACTACTGCTACTAATGAGCTTAATGAATTGAAGCAAGCTGTCATTACTGCTCAAGCAAATGTTGATGAAGCTAATCAAAAGCTTGCCATCGCTACTAAGAACCAGCAAAAGGCTCAACAAGCACTTACCCAAGCTAAGGATGAATTAGCAGCCTTACAGCAAAAAGAAGCATTAGCTAAACAAGTTGCTGAACAACAAGCTAAGTTAGCTGCTCAAAATAAGGCTAAGGGCAACGGCTACCATGTTGCGAATAACCAAGTCGTTGATTCTCAAGGTAATGCTGTTCAGGATTGGGCTGTTAAGAATGGTCAAATGCTTGATCCTAACGGTGCTGTGATTGAACAGGCTACTCTAAAGACGGTAAACGTTGCTGTAAGTGGTACCAAGGGCGAAACTGCTAGTAACGCTGTGGTTCTCAAGACAGGATCACGTTCTGCTGTACAAACTCAAGTAGCAAATGAGAATGCTCAATTACCACAAACTGGTAATGCTGATTCTGTTCTTGCACTCGCTTTTGGTAGTTTATTAGCAATATTTGGAATTGGTGCTCTTCGGAAGCGGGAGTATTAGTCTGATGAAAAAATAGAATAATATTATTAAGCAGTTTTTGCTTAAATCTCTTTGAAGTGCGTTCCTAGAGTTGAAAATCAACTTGGGGGATGCACTTCATTTTTATATGATATTGTTTCTGTTTTTTATGGCGCAAATTATTGAATTAAAACAAGTAAGATCATCTAGCCACCATTTCTAGAATTTGGTACAATAGAATGGCTTTAAAACTTAATGGTCAATCGACGCAAAGTATTACGCTGATTGACCATTTTTTATGGCATGAAATTATTATATTATTTTTTGGAGAGGGAGTAAAAATGAAGAAATACTGGAAATGGCTAGTGTTAATATTAGTAACTATTGTTGTAATTGTTGCAGGGATGATATTCTATCGTCGTGATAGTAATGGTAAACCGTTTAAGGCAAGTTTAAATCATTCGAAAGTTATGATGACTCCAGATTGGTATGCTAAAGTAACTCTTACTGCTAATAAAGGAACTACATATGAAGTTAAGAACAGCAAAAATAAGGTAATCCAAGGGAAATCAGAGACTAAAAATGGAAAAGCTGAAATAAGATTAAATGATACGGGTAATTACACCGTTATTGCTAAAAGTGATAATGGTCATGTAAGCAAGAAGTTACCTGTGAAAGTTAATCATTATAAAGCAGCACCAAATAAATGGACAAGTTCAGTGGGACCGCTTCGGTTTAAGATTACTAGCGTTGAATATCAAAAGATGAAAAAGAGTGAAGCAAATAAACCAGATAATAGTGGTATTGATGAAGCATACAAAGAATTAAACCATCATTACTATCAAGTTAAAGTAAATTATATTGTAAAGAATAGTAGTAAAAAAGAAGTTAACCCTCAATATACTATTTGGATGCCAGAAGATGATAATGGACAAGAATTTTCGACAGAAACTCCAAGTCCTGATGGTGGTGCTGTTGATACTATTATTGGTACAGAAGCAATTAATCCAGGCAATAGTCGTAGCGGAAGTGTAACAATGTTATCCAATCATAAATTTACTGTTAAGCACTTTAAATTTAGTATTGAAGAAGTTCTTGGAAATGAAGGCAACCATATTGCTAAAGGTGGAGTAGCAGAATTAAAGTAAGTTTTTGGATTATTAATATTTTTCTGCATTAAAATTCCATTAAAAACACCCTTGACGAATTCGCCCTCACTCGTTATACTAATTACAATTTATATGAGAATTTGCTGAGATCGAATGAGTAACTAATGATAGATCTATCAGAGAACTGTGGCTGGTGTAATGCAGTATTTCTAAAATTAGTGAAGATGGTTCGTGAGCGATTGATCGGTGAATAATTAGCAGATCACGGCGTTGCTACCGTTACCCAAGCTGCAAATTTATTACTATGAATAAGTTTGTGTGAGTGCAGGATTTTAACTTTCCTGAATTTGGGTGGTACCGCGTATATTGATCGTCCCTTGAAAAGACTAGTTTCTTTTTGAGGGGCTTTTTTTATTTACGAGGAGGGGATAAAGATGACAAAGATTACTGCAGAATTAACTAAACCATTACTAATTGACGGCGCAATGTCAACGGCTTTGGAACAATTAGGTGCTGATACCAATAACTCATTATGGACGGCGAGTGTTTTAGCTAACCAGCCAGCGTTAGTTAAAAAAGTTCACCAGGAATATTTTAAGGCTGGTGCCCGGTTAGCAATTACTGATACCTACCAGGCAAATGTTCCGGCATTCATCAAGAATGGTTATTCAAAACAAGAGGCCCATTCATTGATTCAGCGAGCAGTCGTCTTGGCTAAAGAAGCGCGTGATGAATATCAGCAGGAAACTGGTATTTATAACTATGTTGCGGGAGCGCTTGGTCCTTATGGCGCTTATCTTGCCAACGGAAGTGAATATACTGGTGATTATCACCTCAGTAAAACTGAATATCAACAATTTCATCGACCACGATTAACTGATATTTTAACGGTTGGTGTCGATGTGATCGTAATTGAAACTCAGCCGCGCTTAGATGAAGTATTGGCAGAATTGGACCTTGTCAAAGAACTGGCTCCCGATATCCTATGCTATGTCAGTTTTTCCTTAAAAGATTCCACGTATTTGCCAGATGGAACACCATTAGCAGTTGCTGCCCGTACCGTTGCAAAGTATCCAAATGTTTTTGCGGTTGGCGTAAATTGTATTCCATTAGAAGAGGTAACGGCCGCCATTGAGACAATCCATCAGGCAACTGATAAACCGGTTATTGCTTATCCTAATTCAAGTGCGACTTATGATCCGACAACAAAAACGTGGAGCTATCCCCATGGACGTCGTGGTTTAGTTGATTACTTACCACAATGGCTCGCGGCTGGATTAACAATTATTGGGGGATGCTGTACTACTACGCCCCAAGATATTGCTGCCTTACATGAGTACTTAAAAGGAGGCGCCCATCATGACTAAGAAAACGCATTTAGCCCGTGAAATGAGTGCGCGTCATATCCAGATGATTGCGCTTGGTGGGGTGATCGGGACCGGCCTATTTCTGAGTTCTGGTTACACGATTCATCAGGCTGGGCCACTGGGAACCGTTATTGCTTATTTGCTTGGCGCCTTAATCGTTTATGCCGTCATGCTATGTTTAGGTGAGCTGAGTGTTGCGATGCCCTATACGGGGGCTTTTCATGTTTACGCCAAAAATCTGATTGGGCCGGCCACTGGATTTACCGTTGCGATCCTTTATTGGTTGACCTGGACAATTGCGATGGGCTCCGAATTTACCGCGGCTGGCCTCATTATGAAGCGCTGGTTTCCCCAGATTCCAGTTTGGTGGTGGAGCTTGTTATTTATCATCATTATCCTCTTATCCAACATTTTTACTGTCAAAGCATTTGCGGAAAGCGAATTTTGGTTTGCGGTAATTAAAGTAGTTGCGATCTGCGCGTTTATTTTGTTGGGTGCTTTAGCAGTAATTGGCCTTATTCCGATTCAAGGCTATCATCATGCACCTTTGCTGAACAACTTTACTAAGGATGGGCTATTCCCAGGTGGTTTTAGCGGCTTATTTATGACGATGTTAACAGTTAATTTTGCTTTCTCTGGGACTGAATTAATCGCCATCACCGCGGGGGAAACTAAGCATCCTGAAAAGACCCTCCCTAAGGCAATTCATACTACTTTATGGCGGCTAGTGATCTTCTTTGTCGGGAGCATGATTGTTATGGCCTCTTTGATTCCTTATCAAAAAGCGGGGGTAACGCAAAGTCCATTTGTCTACGTTTTTAGCCAACTCGGAATTCCATATGCTGCCGACTTAATGAATTTTGTCGTCCTCACCGCGATTATTTCTGCGGCTAATTCTGGTCTATACGCATCAACGCGGATGTTATGGTCATTAGCTAATGAAGGAACAATTCCGGCTATCATCGCCAAAACTAATAAACGCGGGATTCCTGTTTTTGCCTTGCTCTTAAGTATGCTTGGTGGGGTGTTAGCTTTGCTTTCCAGCATCTATGCGGCTGGGACGGTCTATTTAGTCTTGGTTTCAGTTTCTGGATTAGCGGTCGTCTTTGTATGGATTGCGATTTCCTTATGTGAGCTCATTTTTCGTCGGCGCTTTTTAGCGGCAGGTCACCAGTTAAGTGAGTTAAAGTATCGCACGCCATGGTATCCGGTTGTTCCATGGTTTGCGTTTATTGCTAGCAGCCTTTCTTGTATCTTAATTTGGTTTGATCCGCAACAACGAATTGCCTTGTATTGTACGATTCCGTTTGTAATTGCTTGTTATGCTGCTTATTATTTACAGACCTTGTGGCGCAAGTATACTACGAAGAAAAAGGTTTCAGCAGTTGTTAAATAGATGTAAAAAAGCTGTAATTAAAAAATTCATAACGTGTAGTAAAATGTACGAGGATAATTTTTAGTTAGGAGATATAAAATGCATTCACTATTTTTACTACAGTTGATTCAGGCAGTCTTAGTAGCAATCCAATTAGTAATGATCTTCTCAGCTAATAGAATTAAGCGAGAATGGTTAACCGTTAGCCAGCTTTGTATCGCGGTCGTAATCTTAGCCGACTTATTTTCAGAATTGATCTTCTTTAGTTATACAAGTGTCCTTACTGGCTGTGTATTATTCCTCCAGTTATTCTTGCTCCCAATGTTTTGGAAACAGCTAAAGGTATTTGAAGAATAATATAAAAATAGGTGAGTGGAAATTAACTTCCTTGACAAGACGGTTAATTTCCACTCACTTTTTTAATTAAAAAACACCATGAAACTTACTCCATAGTGCTTTCCTATATTATTCGTTGCCAACCATATCATTTACATATTGTTGCAGTTGTTTAATCATTTTCTCGGATAAATGATTAACAATAACTCCATTGCGAGCATGATAGTCAAAAATCTGTAATTGCCATAACACAACGTATCCTTTAACTCCCGTGCCGTCACTACCATTTATTAAAATGGGCATGTAACGAGGATTGTTAGAATAGTTAGCGGTTGTGATTGGCATCCCAATAAACATATGGGTTGCCTCATTATAGGCGGATGTACTCATGACAACATAATGTCTGCGGATATTTCCTTTTTTAGGATTATGTCCACCCATTTCATGTCCTGCGTGAGGTTCTGCATCGGCAATTATAATATCTCCCTTTTTAGGAAATTCCATTAATCAATTACCTCACGTCCTACTTGTTTTACTGGCTGTAATGCTGGGTCGTTTTCGATATCTTTTTGATAATCATATTCTTTCCAATCTTTAGTTGCAAAAATATTTTTCCTTTTTGCAACAGGGGTAAATACAATTGTCTTACCAACATTCTTTACGGTATATTCTTTTCCAGTTACTTTAATTCCTGACGGTACAGTTAAAGTTCTTGAATTACCAACTTGTCTTAATTTAACAGTCATATTATCCCTCCTTATGTGTATACTCAGTATATACTAAAACAGTAGAAAGAGAAAGACTTTTACCAGGACGTTCACGAAAGTAGTATAAAGTATGCTAAAATAATAAAGATTATTAAGACCAATCAACGATATTCGCTGACTGGCCTTTTGGAATTTTAAATATAATTAAGTGGGTTTTATTTATGAAGAGAAGAAAATTAAAGAAGAGTTTAGCAACAACTGCGACGGTGATGGCTGTTACAACGGGGGTGACGGCCATTAGTAATTCCGCTAAAGCTGATACAGTACAAAATAGTAAAAATACTATTCAACAAACGCTGCCTGGTGTGGACCAACAAGCTCAGCAAAATGTTTGTGCAGCCCAAGACGCAGTGAATAAAGCCAATGCTGATGTAGCAACCGCAAATAATGATCTTAATATTGCTAATCAAAATTTGGTAGACGCGGATTCTAAAGCAAAGATACAGGAAAAAATAAGCAATAGTTCAAATCAGGCTGTTAATAATGCTCAGCAAGAATTTGATAATGTTCAAAGTGACTTAACAAAGTATCAACAAGAGTATCAGCGAATACTGAAAGTTCCGGTATTCTATTTAAATACTATGATGAATTCAGACAAACCTTTAGTATTTGACTTAGCAAACTATGATGGTTATAAAGGACAGAATGCACAAGCGGAAAAGAATTTTAAACTCAAAGCATATCAGGATAATATTGATCTCTTAAAAGAAGTCATTAGAAGAAACCAGAGCTTTGTTGACAATGATTATAAAAATACGCCGGCTTATTATAACTTAGGCACCATTAATTATGAAATAAATGCAGTTAATAAGGAACTAACTGAGCTTAATCAAATAATGATTGAAAAGAAAAATGGTACTTTTAACCAATATCAACATTATCATGATTGGATTACAAAAGATCGTTCGCGTTCATGGCTGAATTTAGAATTTGCAAACATTAGTGATATTCAAGAGATAATTGATTGGCATCATAAAATAATAGAAGAAGACCAAAAGAAGACTGCTGAGATATTGCCGATTGCGAAAAAAGAATTAGAAACTGGAAATTACTATTTAAGCGTTTCTAAGAATCTTTTGCCGCAACTTGAAGAAGTGACTAATAATCTTATCGAGACACAAGAAAAGCTTACATATGTTAAAAGTAATTTAGATTCAACAAGCCGGAAAGCTTGGCAAGATAGTGTACTCTTATCACAAATTGAAGGAGATCGTGCTAATGCTCAATCCCAAGCAATCAATGCGCAAACGAAGCTCTTGCAAGCCTTGCTCAATAAGACAAATTCACAAGAAAAGCTAGCGTCAGCAAAAGAGAAACTTCCTGCACAAACTGATGCCTTAAAGTATAGCTCGCTAATCAACCTTGAACCACTAACAGTTGTGCCAGGAGTAACTCCTACTCCTAAAGTTACGACGGCGATTGCGGTTGAAAATGATGATCATCAAAATAAAGCTGTTATTACTTTGCCCGGCGATGAACAAGAAAATAAGCTGCCTCAGGGAACAAAGGTAGTGTGGAAAGATGATGCTAAAGTTGCAGCCGACCTTCAACATCCCGGAAAGCATATTGAAGATGTCTTAATTGCTTTTCCTGATGGATCGGTGATTTTAACTAACGAGCAAGTTACTGTTACCGCGATAGAAAAACAGGCAGACGCTAATAAAAAGACTTCGCCTGCGCAGAAAACGGTTGATACTGCCCAAGAAAATAATATGCGTGCGAATGATCTTTCTACCCAGGTAGTGGAAGTTAATAATGATAACCAAACCTCAACACCAGAAATATTGGTGACTCCGCAAACCAAGCAAAATACCGTCCAACCAAACGAAGTAATAAAAGGTCAGGCAGCTCAGAATAAGATTACCCAGCCGTCATTAGCTAAGTCTTATAAGGCCAAGGCAACAAATAATGTTTTGCCACGAACCGGGGATGAATCTTCACTTTCGATTATTGCCCTTGGCGTAGTTATTGGGCTAGCAGGAATTGGTGCAGCACTCAGACGGTATGAATAAATTTGTTTTTCGTCATGCTAGTCTATATAATCAATGAAAATACAATATTTGAAAGGATCAACACATGAGTAACTGGCGAAATCTATTTGCACAACGAATTTATGAACGGGGGAAAGATTACTACTATCACGGCAGAGTTAAAAACTTAATGCTTGATGAAGACGATAATTTTTCTGCAATCGTTAAAGGAAATCGGACATATAAAGTAACTGGTAGATACCATAATGGAAAATTTTCTCAACTTCACTGCGATTGTCCCTATGCGCAGGATAACCATCGTTGCAAACACATGGCTGCGGTTTTAGAGGCAATTGATGGTGATGATTCGGCAAATGTTGAACCACAAAAATCGTTAGGTGAGATTCTTCAATCAGCCTTTCCGCCAAACCGTTTACTTATGATAGGTGGCAGAAAGCCCGTGACTTTAGTCATGGGATGAATGC
>BLMQ01000081.1:0-2985 GCA_011958095.1 Lactobacillaceae bacterium
AAAAAACTTTGTGAAATTTCCGGAAGTTGAAAAGTTAATAAAATGAGCGAATTGTAAAATTATAATTTAAAAAATGATAAAAATTCACAAATTGTCTACAAAACAGCGCTTTACAGGAAGCAAATTTAAAGATATTCTTAAATGGTTAACTCGCCACAATTGCAATTATAGTATCTTAATTTGGAACGGCTGTTAACGAATATTCTATTTAAGGAGGGTACACAGCCATGTCTATGTATCTTATTATCAACATTATTGGGTTGATTGTCTTTCTTGGAATTGGATGGCTTTTCTCCAAGAATCGAAAGGAAATCAACTGGAAGACTGTAGGAATCATGGTAGTCTTGAACTTACTTTTAGCATGGTTCCTCGTAAGTTCAGCAGCTGGTCGTGCTGGGGTTAAAGCGGCCGCTGATGGTTTTGCTTGGATTGTTAACGTCTCTGCAAAAGGAACTGTGTTTGCATTAGGTAATTGGTACACACCAAAGAACCTTAACTTCATTTGTTCTGCATTGATGCCAATCCTTATGATTGTTCCATTGTTCGATATTTTAAACTACATTGGTGTATTACCATGGATTATTAAGTGGATCGGACGTGGACTTTCATTCATTACTGGTGAACCTAAGTTTGAATCATTCTTTGCTGTAGAAATGATGTTTTTAGGTAACACCGAAGTTTTGGCTGTTTCTGGTATGCAATTACGTGCCATGAACAAGGAACGTAATTTGACGATTGCCATGATGTCAATGTCTTGTGTTACTGCTTCAATTCTTGGTGCATATATTGAAATGATGCCAGGACAATATATTCTAACTGCTGTTCCAATTAACATTATTAACTCATTGATTGCTGCAAGTATGTTAAACCCTGTTAAGGTTCCAGCTGAAGATGACACCATCGAAAAGGTCGGTGCTGAAGTTGACTCTGATAAGCGTGAACCATTCTTCAGTTTCTTGGGAGACTCAATTTTAGGTGCTGGTAAGTTAATCCTTATCATCATTGCTAACGTTGTTGCCTTCGTTGCTTTGGCAGCCTTGATCGATGCTATCTTAGCATTGTTCTGGAAGGACCTTTCACTTGAAAGTATCTTAGGTGTTATCATGTTCCCATTCTCATGGTTACTTGGTTTACCTGTTCACCAAGCATGGATGCTTTCCCAAGATATGGGTATGAAGTTGATTACTAACGAATTCGTTGTTATGGGTAAGGTTACTGGTGAAATCAACAGTTACGCACCTCACTTACGGGCTGTCTTGACTGTCTTCGTAACTTCATTTGCCAACTTTGGTACTTTAGGTATGATTATTGGTGCCTTCAAAGGATTAGTTGACAAAGAAAACAACGATTACATTGCTTCAAACATTGGTTACTTAATGCTTTCTGGTATTTTGGTTTCATTATTATCAGCCGCATTTGTTGGTCTCTTTGTTTGGTAGAAATGGAAAAGCAGCTGGCAAGGCTGCTTTTTTCAACATTAAATCCGAAAACGCTTGCATGATAAAAAGGAGATAAAATTATGACTACAAAGATTATTATGGATACTGACCCAGGTATTGATGACGCAGCTGCTTTAACGATGGCTATTAATGACCCATCATTAGACTTGAAATTAGTTACAACAGTTGCCGGTAACGTTACTGCTGATAAGACAACTGCTAACGCTTTGAAGATTATTCACTTCTTCGGTAAGGATATTCCAGTTGCAGCAGGTGCCAAGCAACCATTGATTAAGCCTTTTGAAGATGCTGCCCGAATTCATGGTGAATCGGGAATGCCTGGTTATGACTTTGGTGACAATTATGGTAAGCCTCTTGATAAGACTGCTGTTGAAGCACTTCATGACGCAATCATGGCTGAAGATGAAGTCATTCTGGTTCCAACTGGTTCATACACTAATATTGCATTACTTTTTAGTGAATACCCAGAAGTAAAGAGTCACATTAAGCAAATCGTTGCGATGGGTGGTTCATTCTCTGGCGGTAACATGACTAGTGTAGCTGAATTCAACGTCTTTACTGATCCAGATGCTGCTAAGATTATGTACAATGCGGGTGTTCCAATTGTAACTGTTGGATTGGATGTTACCTTAAAGGCGCTCTTAACTGCGGATACGATTGAGAAACTTGGTAGTCTTAATAAGACTGGTGAAATGCTACATGGATTAATCACGCACTATAATGATGGTAGTGATCAAGGGCGTCCAATGCACGATGTTAATACTATCTTCTACCTTCTTCATCCAGAAGCATTTACTACGAAGGATATGTGGGTTGATGTTCAAACAGACGGTCCAGCAATTGGTGCTACTGTTGGTGACATTCGCGCTGCTTACCATGATGGCAAGACCAACGCAAAGGTTTGTTTAGATATTGATGCTGAATACTTCAATAAGTGGTTCTTAGAAGAAGTAAGTAAAATGAAATAAGATACTAGGAGCTGAGAGTTTGCTTTCGGCTCTTTTTATTACTTTCTAGTGTAAGCGCTTCACGATATAATAGTAGTAGTTAAAGTAAGGAGGAAATACCAAATGAAGAATATAATGATTGCCGGCGCTGGCGTATTGGGTAGTCAGATTGCATATCAAACGGCTTTATCGGGCTTTAATGTCAGTGTATATAACCACCATATTGATACCGCTGAACGACGGATTAAGACGCTAAAAAGTGATTATGAACGTGACTTACATTTGACAGATAAGGAATTTCAACAAGGCCTTGATAATATTAAAGTAATTACTGATGATATTGCGACGGCAGTTAAAGATGCTGATTTAATGATTGAAGCATTACCAGAATCATTAGAGTTAAAGGAGCAGTTTTACGAAGAGGTTTCAGGATTAGCCCCTGAAAAAACAATCTTTGCTAGCAACTCCTCTACATTTATCCCTAGCCAACTAGCTTCTTATACTGATCGGCCAGAAAAATTTCTTAATATGCACTTTGCTAACCAAATTTGGAAATTTAATGTGGTCGAAATTATGGG
>BLMQ01000082.1:0-1485 GCA_011958095.1 Lactobacillaceae bacterium
TGACGTGTACCCCCAGAGTTGGAAATCAACTCTGGGGGTATTTTATATGACCAAAATTAGCGTTAAAACTAAACTTAAAGCTGTTGAAGAATATGCCAACGGTAATGTTACTTTAGCATCAGTTAGGCATAAATACGGGATTGCTGAACATGATTTCCAAATTTGGGTGGGAATTTATGCAAGATTTGGTAAAGGACCATTACTCAATCCACCCAAAGTAACTGGGGATTTTCGGTTAAATCTGGTAAAGTGGAAACAAGAAAATTTGGCGTCAATCTCAGAAACTTGTATTCACTTTGGATATCGTTCCCCAGGTTCAGTGTATCAGTGGGAATGTCTCTATAACAAGCAAGGGCCACAGGCTTTACTGAGATTGCGTCGGGGAAGGAAACCTAAAAATGGTCAAACGACACGACGAGAATCAAGACAAGCTTCTTCAGCTCCAAAAACAGAACCAAGCCTTACAAAGAGAAAACTTATTGTTAAAGATACAACTCGATGCCTCAAAAAAATTGACAGCCTTGAGAAAGCATCCAAAAAAGAACTCGCACAAGTAATTTATGACCTCAAGGCTAAATACTTATTAAAGGATTTGATCGATGCACTTCCCATTTCCATGTCAACCTATCAGTATTGGCAAAATCGGTTTGAACATCCGGACGAGGATGAAGAAGAACTTAAAGCCGTTATTAAAGGCCTCTTTAACTACTACCAAGCTGAATACGGCGTACGCCGTTTAAGCACTCAAATTCGAGACTACTATCGCTTAATTGGTAAAAAGACACCTAATCATAAGCGCATTCAGCGCTTAATGCATGAAATGGGACTTAAATGTATCAAATATAATCGGCGAGTCCGTAAGTATGATTCCTCTAAGGGACCAAATGGCAAGAAAGCTAAGAATAAGCTAAATCGGCGTTTTATGAGTAACCGTAAATATCAGAAAATGGTTTGTGACATTACAGAATTAAAGGCTCATGATGGGCGAAAAGTGTACTTAGAAATTATTAAGGACTTGGCAACTAACCAGCTTCTCACTTGGTCAATCAGTCAACATCCAAATCTTCAATTCGCATTAGATCCACTCCGGCAATTACTTAAGCAGTTACCTCATACAGGATACCAATTAACTTTACATACTGATCAAGGCTGGCACTATCAACATCGTGCTTGGCGCAAACTACTTCGCCAGGGAAACATTAGGCAAAGCATGTCGCATCGAGCAACCTGTCTGGATAACGCTGCCTGTGAAACAGTCTTTAGTAAACTGAAAGCAGAAATTGGTCCTGATACCAGTTATCGCAATCAAGAAGAATTAAGCCAAGCAATTAATGAATGGATTCACTTTTATAACGAACGCCGTATTCAGACAAAACTAGGCAACCAAACTCCACTTCAATATGAGCAGAATCTAGTTGCCTAGAAAAATATTTATTCAATTTTAAAGCAAGAACATACAGGTTCCAACTTTAAGGGTACACGTCA
>BLMQ01000083.1:0-23052 GCA_011958095.1 Lactobacillaceae bacterium
TTTGGTCATATAAAATACCCCCAGAGTTGATTTCCAACTCTGGGGGTACACGTCAAAATTTCCAGTTTTTTATTTTAATCTTCTACAGCTGAATCTTTCATTTGAGCTTCACGTTGGCCGAATCCTTTACCTTCAGCAGCAAACCGCTTGTCCCCTTTATAGAGTTCAACACAAGTCCAGATAAGAAGAGCAAGAATAACAATGATTGTGGTATAAGCGAGAAAGTCAGATGTTCCTTTTGACCAAATACCAAAGCCTTCGTAAGTTGCAGGAAGGTTGTAAAGGTTTAAGAAGGTAAGGGCAATTACAGAAATCCAACCACAAACCTTAACCCAGCCCCTATTCTTAAATTCACCCATTTCAACTTCACTGTTAGTCATCATTAATAATGGTAACATTGAGAACGGAAGGGCAAAAGCTAAGAATACCTGTGAATTTTCCATTAAAAGGTTCAAGGCGGTATGTTGTTGGATAGTATTTTCACCGCTCGTCATTGCAACACAAGCAATAACCGGAATAACGGAAATAATCCGAGTAACTAACCGTCGTGCCCATAAAGGCATTCGCATATGAATGAAACCTTCCATAATAACTTGACCAGTTAATGTTCCAGTAATTGTTGAATTTTGCCCAGAAGCAAGTAAAGCAACGGCAAATAAAGTAGATAATACACCTGACTTAGCAACAGCAATTAACACTGGATTACTAAGCATTGAGGTATTATTTAGGGCATCATACAGACCGAAGAAAGAGCTATCTTGAACAGCACCAGTCTTGAAAACAGCAACCCCCATGATCAAAAGGAGGGAATTAACGATAAACGCAAGAGATAATTGGATATTTGAATCCCAAGTAGTAAAGCGAACTGTTTGACGAATACTATCAAGATCATTATGATCGATCTTCCGAGTCTGAGAAATAGCTGAGTGAAGGTATAGGTTGTGAGGCATAACTGTTGCACCGATAATACCTAGTGTACCAGTTAATGGAGTGATGCCACCGATTTCAGGATGTTGAGCAATTGCTTTGGCTGATGGAAGAAGACCCATAAATACGCCACCCCAGTTAGGGTTAGATAAAGCAACTTGGTAAGCAAAAACAAACAAGATTACCAAAATCAAACATGCAACAATTGCTTCGATTTTCCGGAATCCGATCTTGGTTAATAATAGCAGTACTAAAACATCAAGAACAGTAATAAATACAGATGGGATTAACGGAATATGGAACAGTAAGTTTAATGCGATAGCAGCTCCGATAACTTCAGCGATATCCGTAGCCATAATCGCCAACTCAGTCATAATCCATAAAATAATACCTAATGCTTTACCGGTACGTGCCCGTGTTGCCTGAGCAAGGTCCATTTGGCTCACGATTCCGAGTTTAGCCGCCATGTATTGAAGTAACATCGCAATCAAACTTGAAATCAAGATAGTAGTCATTAAGGTATATTGGAAACTCTGTCCACCAGTAATTGAAGTTGACCAGTTACCGGGATCCATGTAACCCACGGCAACTAATGCACCGGGACCAGAGTAAGCGAATAATGTTCGCCAGAAGCCTTTTCCACGAGGAACTTCAACTGTTCCGTTGATTTCCTCTAGTGATTTACCGTTAGCATATTCAATTAATTTATGCTTACGGTGTTGATTCTTTGTGTCGTCCACGCCAAATCCACCTTTCATTTGAGTTTTGTTAATTAGATTGGAAATCATAATTAACTAAGTTCGAATACTTTGTTAGGGTAACATAAAAAAATATATCCTGCAATGGAAAATCGCCGTTATAACGGCAGTTTAAGCAACGTTAAGGATCGGTTGGAGATAAGTTTTGGCGTACCTAACGGCAGTTAAGCGCTTTCTGAAAGGCGGAAAAATTTTCTATATAAATTTAGAATTTATTATTTTATATGTAGAAACATCCTATTTCTTAATATAAAACGCTGAATAGAGTAAAAAGCCTTGTGAAATTATGAGATCGAAAAAATAGTAGTAAAACCATTTATGCATTAGTAAAAAATCAGCCCAAACTTAGTGAAGAAAAAAATATTTAAAAATTGCACTTTTTTTAAAAATGCTTTGATACTGGCGTTTGCTTAGGTTTACATTTAATGAGTTTAACGTTTTATGATAGCGAAAAGAATGTGAGATAATTGTTGGACGTTTGACAATTAAGGCGTTTTCACACTATACTATCACTTGACAAATGATTAAATTCACAAGAGAGGTATTTTAATTATGAAGGCACTTGTTTTAACAGGTAAAAAGCAACTCGAAATTGAAGATATTAAAGAACCTGAAATTAAGCCTGATGAAGTCTTGATTCATACTGCCTACGCTGGTATTTGTGGTACTGATAAAGCGCTCTATGCCGGTCTTCCAGGATCTGCATCAGCTGTTCCTCCTATTGTTTTAGGTCATGAAAACTCAGGTGTGGTTACAAAAGTTGGTTCAGAAGTTACTAACGTTAAGCCAGGGGATCGTGTAACCGTTGACCCTAACATCTACTGTGGTCAATGTAAGTATTGTCGGACTCAACGCCCAGAATTATGTGAACACCTTGATGCTGTTGGTGTTACCCGTAACGGTGGTTTTGAAGAATACTTTACTGCTCCTGCAAAGGTTGTTTACCCAATTCCTGATGATGTTTCATTAAAGGCAGCTGCCGTTGTTGAACCAATTTCATGTGCAATGCACGGTGTTGACTTACTTGAAACTCACCCATACCAAAAGGCTTTAGTATTAGGTGATGGTTTTGAAGGTCAATTATTTGCACAAATCTTGAAGGCTCGTGGTATTCACGAAGTTACTTTAGCTGGTCGTTCAGACGAAAAGTTGGAAAACAACCGGAAGCACTTCGGCGTTAAGACTATCAACACTACTAAGGAAGAAATTCCTGCTGATGCATATGACATCGTTGTTGAAGCTGTTGGTTTACCAGCTACTCAAGAACAAGCACTTGCAGCGGCTGCTCGTGGTGCTCAAGTATTAATGTTTGGTGTTGGTAACCCTGATGATAAGTTCTCAGTAAACACTTACGATGTATTCCAAAAGCAACTTACAATTCAAGGTGCCTTCATTAATCCTTACACTTTTGAAGACTCAATTGCCCTTCTTTCTTCTGGGGTTGTTGACCCACTACCACTCTTCTCACATGAATTAGATCTTGATGGTGTGGAAGACTTTGTTAGTGGTAAGTTAGGTAAAGTTTCAAAAGCTGTTGTTAAGGTTGGCGGCGAAGAAGCTTAATCTAGATTGAGATAAAAATTAAATCTATTGAAAACGAGGCGAGATAAATTTCTCACCTCGCTTTTTTATGCTTTATTTCATATGCAAGTGAATGTAATTAGCAATTAAATCAAACCTTAGGCAAAGCGCTACAATCGCAAAATTTGCAGAAATAGCAGTATTGTAATTTTTATCCAACGATTGACACGGTGTCACTTTAGTGATAATGTATAAAATATATTCACAGTGACACAGTGTCACGATGTGGTGGAGGAATTAAGATGCCAAGTACAACATTTGAAAATTTAAATCAACAGAAAAAAGAACTCATTACTAATGCACTATTAACAGAATTTAGTCAACATAGCTTAGCAAGTGCCCAAGTTGCACGGATTGTAAAGCAAGCTGGAATCGCCAGAGGAGCATTTTATAAGTATTTTACAGATTTAACGGAGGCGTATCAGTATCTTTACCAAGTGGCAATTTTAGAAATCCATACACCAATTACCCGGGCTAACCACATTTTAGCTGCGAGTGATTATGTTAATCAGATTAAAGCTTTTGTAGATGAGATCAACGGAAGTAAGTACCGTGATTTTATGCGTTTACACTTTCAAACAAATGAGGGATTGTTACGTGATAATACGCAACCGCGAATTAAAATTCATAGTGCTCAAGAATGGAGTGTAATGGTTTTAAGTCATGAAACAATTAAGGATTGCCTTCTTCAACCCAATAAACAAGGTGAAGCAATTGAACGGCTATCCAAGGTACTAACTGCACTATTGCAGTAGGAGGTAGAATATGTTTTTAGCACTAAAAGAAATAAAACATGAAAAGCTGCATTACGGATTAATCGTTGCCATGATTGTTTTGATTAGTTACTTAATGTTTTTCTTAATGGGAATGATGTTGGGATTGCAAAATGAAAATGATGCTGCTATTAAAGAGTGGGGTACGGAAACTGTTTTTCTAAATAAGAATAGTAATGATAATCTTGGACAATCGATTATTACTCGCGATCAACTAGCAGGTAAGGGTCAAAAAAATGTTGCGCTTGTTGGACAGACACCAGTAGTTCTTAAAGAAAAAGGAGCAAGTAAAGAAAGTGCTCAATTTATCGGTTTAGATCCTGACCAATTTATTTCCCGGGAAAAGATCAAGATTACAAGTGGTCGTCAAGCCGAGGGAAATAACGAAATTGTTGTTGATAAGAGTTTAAGCAAAAAGGGATATCATTTAGGAGATCGAGTAACAATCAATTCTCAAAATGAGAAATATAAGATTGTTGGTTTTGTCAATGACGCTAAATTTAGTGTTGCGCCCGTCGTATATGGTAGTTTGCCAGTTTGGCGGGAACTGAGAGGATTAAATAGTTCGGCCATTGCTAGCGGACTCTTTTCTGACCATAATCTTAGTAAAAGTTCTTACCCCGATCTCCAACACTATACTGTTAACGAATATATTAATAAGCTACCGGGATATTCAGCACAAAATAATACCTTTACTTTTATGATTGGGTTCTTAATGGTAATTTCGTTAATTGTAATTGCGGTCTTCTTATATATTCTTACCATGCAAAAAATAAGTCATTATGCAGTTATGCGCGCTCAAGGAATTCCTGCGCGGCACTTAATTCTTGCAACGGTTACTCAATCAATTTTCCTAATGATTAGTGGTGTAATAGGGGGAATCCTTTTAACCCTTCTTACGAGTGTGGCAATTCCAATGTCGGTACCAGTTATTATGAATTGGCCACTAATTAGTTTAATGGCAGTAGGATTAATAGTTCTTGGGATGATTGGTTCATTATTACCAGTGCGAATGATTATTAAAATTGACCCAGTACAGGCCTTGAATTAAGATGGGAGGCAAATGTTATGTCAAAATTGAAGTTAGTAGATGTTAACAAATATTATGGCGAAGGAATTAGCCGTGTTCATGTTCTTAAAGATGTTAATTTTTCTGCTAAAGCGGGAGAATTAAATTTGATTTTAGGACCTTCTGGATCAGGAAAGAGTACCTTTTTAACAATTGCGGGCGGTTTACAAACACCTACTTCAGGAAAAGTGTTAATTGATGGAATTGATATTGAAAAGTTATCTTCTAAAAAGCGTGATGAACTGCGCTTGCAGAAAATTGGCTTTATCCTTCAGTCCTATAACCTATTACCCTATCTAAATGTGGCGGATCAATTTAAACTTGTTGATCGCATAAAGAAGAGGGGGAACGTTTCATCGGAAGCCTTTAATGAATTATTGGAAAAGCTTGCGATAAAAAAGCTGCTCAAACAATATCCTTCTGAGTTGTCAGGAGGTCAAAACCAGCGGGTAGCGATTGCGCGTGCACTTTATACTGATCCTGAGATAATTCTTGCAGACGAGCCAACAGCGGCCTTAGATAGTAATTTAGTAAAGATAGTTGGGCAATTATTTCATGATCTAGCTAAAAAGAGAAACAAAGCGGTGATTGCTGTAACCCATGATTTACGTTTACGTGAATATGCAGATAATGTTTACGAGTTAGCTGATGGAAAGCTGACATTAAGTGAAAATTACTCAGAATAATAATATAAATAATGTTAAAGAATTATGAGTAAAAGGCTTTTTCATCACGAACCTTGCTATAATAAACGGACTAAATAAATAGTAAAGGGGAGGATGCAGTGGCTTTTTTAGAATTAAAAAACATATATAAATCGTATTATCTTGACAAAGAGGAATTCCCAGTTCTTAAAGGGATTAGCTTACAGTTTGATCGGGGAGAATTTGTGTCCATCCTTGGTGAATCAGGTGGTGGGAAGTCCACTTTAATGAATATCATTGGGGGACTTGATCGTAACTTTGAAGGTGAAGTCCTTGTAAATGGTAAACTCCTTGACCATAAAAAGGAAAAGCAACTAGATAGCTATCGGCGTGCAACGGTGGGTTATATCTATCAGTCCTATAACTTAATCTCTCACTTGACGGTACTGGATAATGTTTTGGTTGCGTTAGATATGACAACCTTGACTAAGGAAGAACGTCGAAAGCGTGCACTGGAACTCTTAGATAAGGTTGGTTTAAGTGAACAAGTAAAAAAGCATCCGAACCATTTGTCAGGAGGTCAAAAGCAACGGGTAGCGATTGCTCGGGCATTAGCAAGTGACCCGCAAATTATTATTGCTGATGAACCAACAGGGGCCTTAGATGCGCAGAATACAAAAGAAGTATTAGCATTATTAGACGAGATTGCTCGCGATGGGAAACTAGTGATCGCCGTTACTCACTCTCAGGAAGTAGCGGATAATGGGACGCGAATTGTTCATTTAGCCGATGGAAAAATTGACGGCGATGAAAGATTACGTCCTGCTTATCCGATTCCAGAAGACCCCACAGAGATTACTCCACGAGTTCTACCAGCGATGGCGAGCTACCGAACGGCTTTTAAGCATTTGACCTATAACTTTTGGCGTAATTCGTTAATTATACTTGGAACCGCAATTGGTATTTTTGCGGTACTCTTATTTAGTGGTTTAGGTAATGGGATAAATGGTTACATTCAAAATCAGATTAACTCTCTTGCTAACCCGCAGGCAATTACCGTATTTAAAAACACAACTGGTAAAAAGATGACCCAGGAACAAATTCAATCATCGTTAGGACAAACGATGGCGGCTAATCCCCAATCAATGACGATTAGCGACCATAATATTGACCGGTTACGAAAGCTTGATAATGTGTCGTCTGTCCAGCCGGGAATTATGGTGAGTGCCTTTCAGCTTGATTATAATGGAAAAAAGCAGAGTGGAACTTCACTAAGTACCTGGAGTAAGGCAATTACTAGCAATTCAATCAAGCAGGGGCATAAACCTAAGAATGGTGAAATCGTTCTTACAAAGCAACAAGCAATCCAATTATCAAGTGCCAAAAATTATAAGCAAATGGTTGGTAAAACTATCCGTCTTTCATTTACATGGATAGATGGCAATAATAGTCCAGTTCCCGTTTCTGGAAACTTCAAGGTAGCAGGGATTACAGAAGGTGCGAGTGCCGGAACTTCAATTACTTATTCCACTATGCGTGCTCTGCTTCAAAAAGCGAATGCCTCTACGGCTGCTAATTTTGCAACCGTTAATGTAACAAATCTTGACAATGTTCAAGGAGTAGCGAATAAGATCGACAATCTTCGTGGTAGTAATAACAAACGAATATTAGGAGCGATTACAGTCGGGTCGATCCTTAAAACTGTTAATACTTATGTTAGTCTTGCTTCCACGGTTCTTGCGTCAATTGCTGGAATTTCATTACTTGTATCCGCATTAATGATCATTGTGACAATGTATATGTCAGTTTCGGAACGGACAAAAGAAATCGGTATTTTGCGAGCCCTCGGTGAACGAAAGAAAGATATTCGTCGCTTATTTACCTCTGAATCTGTCTTTATTGGACTGTTTTCAGCAATTCTTGCACTACTAATTGTTGCAGTTGTAACAGTTATTATTAACCATGCTCTGTATGGCTTGATTAAATATAATATTGTGCAAATTACTGTTGGAAATGTAATCTTTGCAATTGTAATTGCGATTGTAATTTCGTTTATTGCCGCATTGCTTCCTGCACGTCGGGCGGCAAACCTTAATCCAATTGATGCATTAGCTGCAGATTAGTTAAAAAGCAACAACTCTCCTATAGCTGAAGTTGTTGCTTTTTCTTTTGATAAAAAATATTTTAGGTAGTCCGAAAATAGGGTATAATAAAAACGGAGGTGAGAAGAATGACAACAATTTATGTTCATGATAATAATCAATCACAAAATATTACTTGTTCTGATGGCTCACAAGGTGTGTTGCGGGTTAGTAAACTGAATAATGCAATGCGGTATAGTTTTAAGTTTTATAGTCATGCACATCTTGGGTTTTGGTTAGATAAGCATCAGTTCTATGATGGCAAGTCATTGATTGTAAAAGGAGTTTTAGAAAATGAACGATTAGAAATTAAATTTGTTAACTAACGAAAAGACGTTTAGAAGTCATCGTCTAAGTTTGACTTAGGATGAGTTCTAAACGCCTTTCTTTTATTTCAATGGGGGGATCCCAAAGAATATTCACTAAATTATTAGATGATTTTTTCTGCATGACTTAATACATCAGCGATCAAGGTCATTACCTGCGGATCCTCTAAATGATAGATAACGGTTTTCCCTTCTCGCCGTTGTTGAACTAAATTATATTTTCTCAATAGTTGCAGCTGGTGAGAAACCCCCGATTGTTCCCAGTTTAACTTCATACTAATTTCTGAAACGCTCATCGAATGTTGAATCAGCAAATATAATAATTGTAATCTTTTAGGATTTCCTAGTAATTTAAATAGTTGACTGATTTTATTAACATTTGGAATATCTGTTGTCCAACGGTCTACCACAATAAATATCACTTACTTTCTATAAACTCCCTAATAGTAATTTAGTGAATATTAATAATAAACTGCCTAACTTTATTCTAGAACAGAAAAGAATTTTTTTAAAACAAAAAAGCAAGAGGTATAGAATTTATTATACTTCTTGCTATATATTGTTTAATTATTTCGAATGGATCAACTATAGTGACAAACGTTGTCCTACAAAGATTGTGTATGGACTTTGAATGTTATTCTTAGCTGCGATTGACCGCCAGTTTAATCCGTGGTAGGCGGCAATCTTTGATAGTGAGTCACCACTTTGAACTACGTAATTTCCATGATTAGTAGTGGAATAGTGTGAAGTGGTTTTTTGTGTACTAGCACTATTGTTAATCCGTAATTGTTGGCCAACCTCGATTAAATTAGAATTACTAATGTGGTTAGTTGAAGCTAATGCAGATGTTGTAGTGTTAAAACGAGCGGCAATTTGTGAAAGGGTATCACCACTTTTAACAGTGTATGTGCCATTAGCACTAGTAGTAACTTGTTTATTTTGCTGGCTTTCTTGATGGTTAGTAGTAGTATTTTGAGCTGTAGTTTGATGAAGCGTTAATACTTGACCTACATGAATCATATTAGGGTTACTAATATGATTGAGCTGAGCTAATTGAGTATAAGTGGTGTTAAATTTACCCGCAATTCCTGAAAGGGTATCGCCACTTTTAACGGTATATGTATTACTGTTAGTGGTAGTATTGGTTTCAGTTTGCTTAGGGGTTGTTTGTTGCTGTTGTTGTTCAGCAGCAGGTTGACGAACCAAGAGCCGTTGACCAATATAAATACGGTTAACATTGTGGATATCATTTAAGGCGGCGAGGTTATTTACAGTCGTATTAAATTGTCCGGCAATGCGTGATAAGGTGTCTCCACCCTTAACAGTATAGTAACCGGTGTTAGAAACAGTTACGTTGGTTTCTGGAGTTTGAGCACTTTCGGTCTGCTTATTTGTAACAACTTTACCAGAAAGGGCAACGGCATCTAACTGGTTTAAATTATATGTTTGAACAAAACGAATTAAGGTACTAGCATAGTTTGGATCAGTAGCATAGCCGTCTTGCCGAAGCTTATTTGCAACAGATGCATAATTAGTGTCACCAAGTAAGTTACGGTAACGACTATTTACATTGAGAAAGCGACCATGGTCAGTAACTGATTCGGAGTTGTTAGCGTAGGCCCGGAAGTTGGCGTTAACGTAAACACTCCGGCCACCATAAACTTCTCGCGTACGCATTACAACTGAATTTCCATTATAGGAACCCTTAATTCCAAATAGGTTATGGGCTTGGGTTGATAAGGCTGAACGGCCCCAACCACTTTCAACGATAGCCTGGGCGACTGTAATTGAAGGGAGAACCTTGTATTCATTCCATCCTTGGATTGCACCTGGAGCAACACTTTGGATAAATGCTTGTTGTGGAGCGTTATTACTG
The DNA here is from genome assembly GCA_011958095.1 of Lactobacillaceae bacterium. Classification (GTDB taxonomy): domain Bacteria; phylum Bacillota; class Bacilli; order Lactobacillales; family Lactobacillaceae; genus Limosilactobacillus. Next base: position 10,096 of record BLMQ01000083.1, read on the forward strand.
AAATGGAGGGTACTTAAGTCCGTTGTGGAGTTCTCTTGCGGTGCAGCAACGGCACTAGCAGCCTTTGGAGCAGCAGGAGCAGCTTGTTTAGCTTCGGTAGACTGTGCTGAAGCTGAATCAGCTGTGGCTTGGCTAACGACAGCTTGACTGGCATTAGAGGCAGCAGTACTTTCTGCTGAAGCGCTATTTGCTGTGCTTTGAGCGACAGCAGAAGAATCAGCGGCACTATTTGTATTATTTTGTGTATTGGCAGTAGTTGTAGCGGCAGGTTCTGCAGAAGAAACTGAAGCATCATCGGCATGAGCAACAGTGCCGCTAGCAGTTAATAAGGTAACAGCAGTTAATCCAGCAAAGACCCATTTTTTTCCGCTTTTGTACATCTTAAAATGGGTTGATGGATCATTATTAGATTGACGATTCATTGGCAGTGACTCCTTAATTTATATTTGAAATTCCTAAACATTACTCTTAAAAGTGGATTATTAATCATTTCATAAATTAAAATAATCTCAAAAAGGTCAAAAAGTTTAAGAAGTTCTAAAGATTCAACTACTTATAAACTAGCATTAATTCTCTTTAGCGTCAATTTAATTTGAAGGTAAAAAAGCAAGTGAAATCCTTTAAAACTGGGGAGAAAATATCATAAAATCAATAATTATCATCTTCACAAAATATACTTTATCAAATGAAAAATATTTTTAGATAGATGATAAAATAAACATATGTAATAAAACCTATTTTTGTAAAATTAGCGATTAAAATTATATTTAAAAGTAACCGTCGATTGTTCAAATGTGGTGAGCTATAATAATGGAATAACTTAAACGAAATTAATCAAGGAGTTTTAGAATGGTTGCTAAGTTAAAAGATGTTGCTCAATTAGCGGGGGTCTCAGTAACTACTGTTTCAAGAGTAATAAATAATTATGGTTCTTTAAGTCAAAAGACGATTGACAAGGTCCATGCGGCGATGCGAGAGTTGAATTATCAACCAAATGCCTTGGCACGGGCGATGCAGGGGAAACCATCTAAGTTTGTTGGCTTGATTTTTCCTAATTTAATTAATCCATTTTTTGCAGAATTAGCAAATGAACTTGAACATGAATTATTTAAAAAGGGTTATAAAACAATTATTGCATCATCGGCACAAAATCCGGAAATAGAGCATGAATACTTAAATATGTTGATGGCAAATCAAGTAGATGGGATTATTTCGGGTTCTCACAATCTGGGGATAGAGGAATATCATCAACTTACTGCTCCCATTGTTTCTTTTGATAGATACCTTGCTGACAATATTCCAATTGTTGCAGCTGATAGTTATCATGGGGGTGAACTAGCAGCGAAGTATTTAGTAGAACATGATGTAAAACACTTAGCGGTAATTGTGGATGAAGATACTTCTGTTTCACCTACCATCAATCGAATTCAAGGGGCACTTGATTTTTTGAATAAACAGAAACGAGATTTTGAACCTTTGGCTATCCAGCATTTGGATCTTGAGGCTACTTTCCCTGGTAATTATGATGGAGTGCTGGCTTCTAATGATGTCCAAGCATTAACGATTAGCAATCTTTACTACCAGGCAGGAAAGCAAATAAATAAAGACTTTTTCATTACAGGTTATGATGGTTCACGATTAATTCGGAAAGTAGCGCCTTACCTTCCAACAATAATTCAACCAATTCCATTATTGGCACAAGAATTAATTGAAACTTTAATGAAACGAATAGAAACACCTCATGAAGAGATCGAAACTAAACTTATTCCAGTTGAATTCTATCAACCACAATAAACAGAAAAAGGACCTAGAAGAAAGTGATGTTTTCTTTTAGATCCTTTTTTAGATTAGAGCAGAGAAATATTATTAGTTCTGCTTTAGAAGGTATTAAATTTTGATTTTGCCACAATGGCATGAATGGTTATGTTACTTACTTTGCATGAACCGTTGAAGCAATTCGACTTCCTCTGAAGTTACTGGGGTATTGGATGATTTAATTTCGTGAATTCGTTCAACAGATAAATGACTGCCGAAAGCAACTTCATTATCATTTAAGTCATTTTCGCGCTCAAAATTAATCAATTCTTGAGCAAGCTCACTCAAATTGTCCATGAAAACATTCCTCCTTAGTAGGTATATTATTAAATAATACTAACCTTATCTCTTATTCTAAATCAAGACACAGTTTGTTACCAAAAATTAGTTTAGCACAGTTTGAGCTTATCCTTGTAGTTATTTTATTAAATTTATTCGTTTGTTATTAAGATTTAACGACAAGTAGATCAATTTGTGTGATAATCATAGTAAATAGTTTAGAGAATGGAGTATTGAAAATTATGAGTTGGAATTGGCTAGGATGGTTATCGTGGATATGTGCAATTGTCTTTTTTTGTTATGTAATCCATTATATCCGTGTTAAACAATTAATGCTGATAGCGAAGACAAAAAAAGTATTTAAATTAAACTTAGTGATTCGTTATGTGATCTTATTAGTTGTCTCGCTATGTTGGCTCGGGGGAATGGCATATCTCACATTTTTCCGCCCAGTTGATATTAATAATCACCACCAAACACAGACTTCAATCACTTATCATCCCCTTCAAATGGGAAATAATTCAGATGACTTCTATTATGTTTTAGCGACCCGTAGTAAAAGCGGCAAGCACCCAATTGTGTCATATACGTACTGGGCTGGAAATGATAAATACACAACAAATTCACGGTATGGATCAGTTGCTGATGGATCACGGATAGTTACCTTAGATGCGAGTGCTTTGCCATGGGATAAAAAGCAATTAGAAAAAGAGGATGCCAAGACAGGACATGCTTTTGCAGCGGTAATGGATGTAAAGTATAAAAATACGGTTATTAATGGTTTAGGATTAAAAGCAAATCATAGTGCGGTAACCTATACGCTCTTACGTGTACCTTCCTCTGATATGGTATCTGAACGTTAAAATGGAACAGCAAACAGTAAAATTAAAATGGGTTGCCCTTGCAAGTCTGTTAAACAACACTGGGGCAGCTTTTTTATGGCCGCTTACAACTATGTATCTTCATAATTACCTTGGGCAAACTTTGACAACTGCTGGCCTTGTAATGTTAATAATGTCAATTGCCATGATGATGGGAAATTATTTAGGAGGATGGTTGTTTGACCATTGGAAGCAATATCAAACAGCCATCTTAGGAGTTAGTCTATCTACGCTAGCGATATTCTTATTGATCTTTATTCATGGTTGGCCCTGGTATGCTGTCCTAATTACGATTAATAGTTTTGGTGATGGAATCAATGCCACGATTGTTAATTCTTATGGGACGTTGGTTAGTGATCATTCTTCCCGCTATGTTTTTAATTATATTTATATGGCCTTTAATATTGGGGTTGTGATTGGAACGTTGCTGGTTGGCGTTCTTCTGCCGATTAGTGTAGTGGTAGTTTTTGCTGTAGCAACAATCTTTTATGCCTTGTTAATGCTAGTAGTAGTTTTAACATTTAATGTGGCTGTAGATGCAATTAAAGATAATTCAGAGATACAGGAACGCTGTCATTATTCCCGCCAATTACATTCGCGATGGATCATCTTAGTTTGGTTTATTCTCATAAACTATATTACGGTTCATTTAAGTTATTCTTTATGGGAAAGTGTAATGGCAGTCCATATGACAAACATGGGGATTCCATTCTATGCCTATAGTATGTTATGGACATTAAATGGGGTGTTAATTATTATTGGACAACCACTTGTTAATAAGTTAAGTCCCTATGTTCGGTTATCGACGCAAATTATTGTGGGAATATTTATTTTTGCCTTATCCTTCCTCTTATTAATTTTTGCTCGGACCCTGACAGCTTTTGTTATTGATTTTGTAATCTTAACAATTGGTGAAATGACCAGTTTTGCTGGCCTGCCTGCTTGGATTGCGCAACTGACTAATGTTGATGAAGCTGGGCATTACCAAGGACTGCTTAATATTATGATGTCGGTTGGACGGGCGATTGGTCCATTGTACGGTGGATTTGTCATTGAAAAAGGAAGTTATCAATTTTTGTTTATTTCAGTCTTTTGTCTAATGACCGGTACTTTGATTATTATCTGTCTTTATTTATGGCATTTACACCGAGTTCAGCGACAGCTTAATTTAGATAAATGATACCCAAAATTTGTAAGCTATGGTAAAATCACTAATGTATTATAAAAGCATTGACGTAGAAACAAAGTGCCTGTGTAATTGACAGAGATCCAGTTGAGCTGAGAGCTGGAAGCAGGCATGATCCACCTCTACTAGCTGAAAGGATGAATTTTAGTAGTCTGTTCCGGTGATTCCGTTATCGTCAGGAGTTAACGCAACTCCATGAGGCAGTGACTGTGAGGTTACTGTAAAATAGAGGTGGAACAGTGATGAATATCGCCCTCTAAGGCTGTTAAAGTCTTAGAGGGCTTTTGTTTTTATACGTAACGAAAGGGGAAACATATGGATTATCAAAAGCCAAAGGGAACTGCAGATATCTTACCAGGAACTACAAGCATTTGGGAAAAAGTAGAACAAAATGCGCGCGAAGTTTTTAACCAGTTTGGATACCGTGGAATTCGAACACCGATGTTTGAAGATTACCATGTTTTTTCACGGAATGTGGGCGATACTTCAGATATTGTTGAAAAAGAAATGTACGATTTCCATGATAAGGGGGATCGGCATATTGCATTACGTCCAGAGGGAACAGCTGGAGTAGTACGGGCTTACGTAGAAAATAAGCTCTATGGTCCAGAATATCCTAAACCTTATAAAGTTTATTACATGGGGCCAATGTTCCGGTATGAACGACCACAATCAGGGCGGCAACGTGAATTTCACCAGATTGGGGTTGAAGCATTAAACAATGAGTCACCACAAATTGATGTGGAAGTTATTTCAATGGCAATGGCTCTCTTTAAGAAATTTGGGGTGCCAAATGTTAAGTTAGTTATTAATACTCTTGGGGATAAGAAGGTTCGTGAAGACTACCGTGAAGCATTAATTAACTACTTGAAGCCTCACTATGATGAATTAAGTAAAGACTCTCAAGAACGGTTATATAAGAATCCATTGCGTGTGCTTGATAGTAAAGATGAGGGTGATAAGAAGATTGTTGCGGAAGCCCCATCAATCCTTGATTACCTTGATGAAGAGTCACAAGCTTACTTTGACGAAGTGCAGGCCTTATTAAATAAATTAGGAATTGATTTTGAAATTGATACCAATATGGTGCGGGGACTAGATTACTATAACCATACAATCTTTGAAATCATGTCAGACTCACCAGTATTTGGTGGCGGCTACACGACTGTTTGTGCAGGAGGTCGCTATAATGGATTGATTAGCCAGCTCGGTGGCCCTGAAGAAGGTGGAATTGGCTTCGGAATGGGTGTTGAACGGTTAATGCTCTTACTCCAAGAAGAAAATCCTGCATTTGCTCCTCAAGATCAATTAGATGTCTTCTTTGCGAGTGCAGATCAGCAAGGGGATGAAATGGCATTTGAAGTCCTCAGTAAAATTCGTCAGCAAGGAATCGTGGCTGATAAAGATTACAGCGGGGTAAAAGTTGGTAAGCAAATCAAAGAGGCCTTCCGTCGTAATGCGAAGTACTTTGCAGTGTTTGGCGCTCGTGAAGTTGAGGAAGGAACCTTCCAATTAAAGAATGCTGCTACTAAGGATGCAAAAACTATTAAAATTAGCGATTTTATAGCAAATCCGGCAGAATATTTGAAATAACTAAAATAAACGTAAGCAGAAAAGCAGCGACTAAGAGATAATAGCAAAATTCTCTTAGTCGCTGCTTTTTTGATCGGATATCATTTTAATGGCAAATATTGCCAAGAGCGTTGTAATTTACGTCACGGTTCGCATAATCCTCTGTTAGCTTGTTTACGAGCCGGTCTAATTCTCGTTGTTCATTTTCACTCAATGTGTGGTAAGCAGCTTCAGCAATCTTGTCACGACGCTTTAGCAAATTATCAGCAACTTCGATACCTTCAGTGTTAAGCTGAATTTTGTAGTCTTCCTCGTTAATTGGGGTGGTAGTTGCCAAATTGTTTGTTACTAATGCCTTGGTAGCATCTTCGAGGTCGCTCGGCCGGTAATTGAAGTCGTAAATTAGTTGTTTGCTAGTTAAACCGTCATCATGTTTACGTAAAATTCGGAGAAGACGGTGAAAATTGTGACGATCAGGAAAACCAGGTAGGCAATAATCACCATGGCGTTCTTCTTCAATATGTACTTGGCACTTTAACATTGATTGGTATTTTTCAAAGTTCTTTACGTCTATAAATAATTTGGTTGTTAATTCTGACATATTGTTTACCTCCAAATTGGTTCACCGCAACGTTCGTCACTTATTATAATAATGTTAATATTCAGTGATTAATAGTAAAAAGGCTTGGTAAATAATATTACAATCAGTCTACTGCATAAGTTCCCATATCATTAGCAACGACAACATTTCCTGCGTAATCTTTTCCGTCATTCTTAGTTAAGCCGACCTTATTATAGGCAAAAGTGACGGTTGTCGTAGCTCTAACAGCAGTCCCCATTACTTCTCCAGTATCAGTATTAACTCCTGATGGCATATCTACTGCAACGACAACCGCATCCGTGTTATTAATCGCATTAATCGCGTTGGCATAAGCTCCTTTTACTGTGCGATCGATTCCAATTCCAAACATGGCATCGACAATTAATGTTGCCTTATTAAGGACAGCGAGATCAGAAGTTTCAGGAATTTGATAATGGTGCGCGATCTTTTCTTGTGTTTGGTGTTCAGCAGACGCATGCTTAGGATTCCCTATATTGAGGATTGTTACATGGACACCAGCAATATGAAGCAAGCGTGCGATAGCTATTCCATCCCCGCCATTGTTTCCACTGCCAGCTACTACTACCACATCTTTTAGCGCAATCGGAAAAGCATGTAAAATTTCATCGCAAACGGCTAAGGCAGCCCGTTCCATTAACACAAGGGAAGGGATACCGATTGTATTAATGGTGTAAGAATCGTAATGTCGCATTTCTTCTGCAGTAACAATTTTATCAGTCATAATCTAAGCCTCCTAAGGTTAAGATACATTTTTACTGTACCACTATTTTAGAATTATGAGGTGCAAAGGGGAATTTTTTACGTATATATTAATTAAGAGAATAAAAAGTAAGCTAGCTTGCGAGTTTTTCACCATAGTCCGGTTAGGTGTTCTTTTAAAATAATGAAGAGGCTGGGGGTTCCCAACCTCTTAGAGCATTAATAAATAATAACGGGTTCATTTTGTTTTAAATCATGGAAGGCTTGTCCCGCCACGCTTGGTTGCATATTAATACAACCGTGCGAACCATCGCTTAGGTAAGCAGTCTTGGACCAATTGTGACGCCAACTTGCATCGTGGAAGCCACATCCTGTTAAAGTAAACGGCGACCAATAATTAACTTTACTTGCATAACTTGATCCATCATCGTTTTGTCCACGGAGAACAGAAGGACTTTGTTGGTACATAATATACCAGACTCCCTTTGGCGTTTTGTTACCTTCATTATTAGTTCCACTAACGATATCTGTGGCAAGGACACATTTACCATCTTTGTAGAAATAAGCTCGTTGGTCAGCTAATGAAACCTCAGCATAAGTGTCGCCAATCCCATTATTGGATGTAACATTGTAGCCGAGTCCAGCAGTGTTATAGCCTTTTCCTTCAATATCGTGCTTCCCATCAACTTCTTGGCGACCATCGATAATTGCTTTAGTTAATGAATTGCCAGCTTTTTTCTCGCTAATTTTCCAACCATAAGAACCATTAGCTGTAGTGGTAATTTCTGCTCCAGAATGAGTCCTAAATTTAAATGGTTTATCAAGAGTTGCATGTTTTTCATTAATTTTCTTTACTTGTTTATTTAAGGCCGTAGTGTCAAAATTATACTTGCCATTTTGATAAGTTGCCCGGGTAATAATTTGATTGGTAGTAAGGCTATACTTTTCATTTTGAACAAGGTAAGTAACTTTCTTCCCTTTTAACTTATTTAATTGTTTTTCCTCGTTCTTAACGGTTTTGCTATTTGCAGTAATCGGCTGTTCTTTATGTAAAGTAACGTTAATTTTAGTACTTCCTGCTTGATTATTTAGTTGATTAACAGCATTTTGTAAATCATATTTATTACCTTTAACTGCAGGAATTACAGTAACTTTATCATTGTGGTAGACTGCATAAGCATTAACGGGAGCGTTACGACCTGTGTTGAGCTGACGTACTTTGTTAGTTAATTTGTTTTTAGCAATATTAAGCGAATCTTGATCAAAGTTATCAGGTTTTATTGATAAGTTGGTTGCTTTATGTGATGGGAAAAATGTAAACTGCTTTTTAAGTGCTTGATTAAATTTTTGTTCATCATTATTGCTAAAGTTAGCCTTCATTGATTTAGTTTGGTAAACTAGCTTATTGTCAACGTATACCTTGGTTGCTCCAGAGGTCCCTTTTACCTTATCAAAAGCCTGCTTAGCTGTTAATCCCCCAACGGCAACATTATTAATGGTTACGCTTTTATTGAAATGATTTTTCTGGTGAACAGTCATTCCAGCAATCATTATAATTAGTAATGCTCCTATTCCTGCTATCCAGTATTTAATATATGAATGCATTGTCCCTTCCTCGAATTGAAAATAAATAATTATGTTCCTATCTTAGCACGGAAACTTAATAACTCAATAAAAAACTTATCAAGTTATCGTGTTCTTAAATAGCGATCAATCCCATCTAAAAGAAACTTAAAAAATAAGCAAATATTTAATAGCAGGAATACTTTGAAGAAGATCCGCCAATTAATTATTTTTAATGAAAAGTGAAGAAGATCATAAATTATAACTAAAAGAATAAAAAGAATGTTAGCTCGTAAAATATCTTTTGACCATTTATGATTGATGGTATAAGACCACATATTTGCTATGAATGAAAAAACGGCTGTCATAATAGAATCCTCACAATTACTTACGTAAGATTTGCATAGATGATGGCAACGATAAAGAAAAAGATGGCAGTTAAGTATGAAATTTTAAGATTATCTCGCATTTTTTACACCTTTTTGAAAGTATATTGAATAAAAAAATTCCTATTATTATAATAATGATGTTTTGAATTATCTGTAAAGGAGAAATTAATTTGAACTTACGAGTAAAGCATTGGATTTATGGAATATTCTGCTTATTGGTGGCAATAATTGCAATCGGTCCAGAATTACATGCTGCTTCGAATACACATCCCCAAAGAGCAGTAGTTGAATCGCAAGTAGACGAAAAACCAACACAAGAAAAGAAAGTCGATAATAGTGAAAGCCATATGCGCACCCCAATTGATTGGCATAAGCCTTCAGAAACGGTCCCATATCCAGATTTGAATAAAGTGAAAGATTTTTGGATTAAAGTCGATTTAAAAAATAATCGGACATATTTGTATGATGGTTCAAAGGTCATTTACACAATGTATAGCACAGGTGGAATATATAAAAAAGATCCTAAAACAGGTAAGCTGAAAAGTGCGACCCCGACAGGAACATTTTATGCTCAACAAGAACGAGGAGATAGCTTTTTTAATCAATCGTTAAAAGAGGGAGCTAATTACTACGTTTCTTGGAAGAATCATGGAGAATACTTGTTCCATAGTGTTCCGACTAAAGCGGACGGAAAATATAATGAACAAGAAGCTGCTAAACTTGGAAAAACACAGGGTTCTCACGGGTGTATTCGGCTTTCAGTGCCAGACGCACAATGGATGGAAAAGAATTTGCCGGTCGGTACTAAGATTGAGATTGTCGGCTAATTTTGTAGTGCTAAAATTTTAAAGATAATCAAGATCAGATCGATTATTAGAAAGAAAAAAATTATTTGCGTGATTGAAATTTTGATTAATGGGATGAAGTATGTAAGAAGATTATAAAAGATAATTATTATTAGTGAAATAAGATTACTTCCAAATAAGTGATTAAAAAAACGTCCATATTTTAATCGTGAAATCATATTAATAGTCCTCCTTAACTATTAAGGGTGTATTTTTAGGCAAAGTTTGAAGCCATTTAGCATCGGGGGTTGACACTTGGATAGTGTTTTCGATCTTGGGTGCTTTTCGTAGATTGCGTGGGACCTGATGATTATTCATATCTGTAACGGGGGTTTCAATGTAGTTCCCACCATTAACGCCTAACCAGTTCTTAGCGATGGCTTGCTGGGAACCATTAATGTGATAAATTTGCTGCCCCCGAGCATGAAGTAAGCGAAAAGAATTCTTTTGTGCTGGTAAATTAATTTGTGCGTGGATGATGTAAATAACTTGTCGCTTATTTGAGTTGATAACTAGAATTCTTTTTGCTTGTTTGACGGCGACCAATTCAATAGGATCATTATCGATCTTAGGATATGTCCAATTTTCAGAGGAACGATGGATATTAGGGGCGCGAAGGCGATTTTGGTTAAGAATTTGGCTTGTTTTGCTAGCTTGAGGAATAAATCTAGTAGCATTATATGTGTAAAGGTTAAAAATTAGAACAAAACTAAGGAATAGGCCAGTTGAGATGAAAAGCAGAGATTTAAGTTCTTTATTCATAATGAATTCCTTTATTATTTATTATTAAATTTATCTTACCGTACTTGGAGAAAATAGGAGAATAGATTTTATGAAAAAATTGACAGTTTTTATTTTATCTCTATTCATGATGCTAATGGGAGGAAGGCAATCAGTATTAGCAAATAGTCGAATTGATGCTTCTGCAGCGATCATGGCTGATGCTTCAACAGGGCAAATTATCTATAAGCAAAATGCAGATAAGGCTCTGCCAGTGGCCTCAATTACAAAATTATTAACTATTTTGGTAATAGAAGATGAAATCCAACAGAAGCAGCTTTCGTGGGATACTCAAGTAAAAATAACTCCTGAAATTGCGGCTATTTCTAATGATGCTGCTTATTCTTCAATCGGCCTAAAATCTGGTCAATCTTATTCAGTTCGGACATTAATCAATGCAGCCCTTGTAAAGTCAGCTGATGGAGCTACCGTGGCACTTGCGACCGCTACCGGGGATGGAACCGATGAATTTAATCTTAAAATGATGCAAAAAGCCAAAAAAATTGGAATGACTAAGACCAACATTGTTAATTCAGTTGGATTAGATAATGGAGATATGAAAAGTTTTAAGTTAGCTGATCTTCCTAATAATGCTGCTAATACAATGAGTGCACGTGATGTTGCCATTTTATCGCAATACTTTGTGACACATTATCCTGAACTTTTGCAAATTACAGCACAAAAAGAAGTAAAATTTCAAATAGCGAAAGATCAAGTTAAGACTGAAAAAAATCTTAATAAGATGTTACCGGGAGAGCAGTACGCTGTAAAAGGAGTAACGATTGATGGACTGAAGACGGGAACTTCTGACAGTGCAGGAGCTTGTTTTGCAAGTACAGGTAAGTATCAAGGACATCGCATTATTACTGTTATCTTACATTCAAAAGGAAGTAATAAAGACAACCGATTTAAGGCTACTCAGAATTTATATAAGATCCTTAAGACAGAGGATCATTTACAAAAAATAAAAGTTCCATCATCAGTAACAACGCGTAAAGTAGCTAATGGTGTTGAAAAAACAATGAAACTCACGCCACAACATGTAACCATTTGGAGTCCGTACGATACAAAAACTAACTATACACTTGGAACACAATATAAAAAGAAAAAACTAGAAGCACCTATTTGGAAAGGTGAACGTGTGGGCAGTTTAAGAATAACGAGTGATCAGCTGGAAACGCTTAATGGTGAGCCTTTAACTTATTCCCTATATAGTGCTACCGATGTCCGACGCGGCAACTTCTGGCAACGCCTCCTGCATTAAAATAAGCTTTGACTGCATTATTGTTCTTAGGCTTATAATCTAAGTAAACAAAAAAGCGGGTGAAATTATGAAAAAAAGCCATATTGGGATTGGTGTAGTGATAGTAATTGTTATCCTGGCAATAATTGGTGGGGCAGTTTGGCGTCAGCAAAAACATAGTAAGTATGTGCAATCAACAACGCCAACGCTATTTTTCCATGGCGGAGGCAGTAGTTATCATGCAGAAGAACACATGGTAAATGCTGCTAAAAAAGCTGGGGTAACGAGCACAGTCTTGCGAGCTGATGTTGCTAATAACGGAAAAGTTACTCTTCATGGTTCAATGCATAAAGGGGCCATCAATCCAATTGTTGAGGTGAATTATGATAACAATAGGCAGTTGGATTTTAATAAGCATGGCGAATATGCGACAAATGTTGTAAAAGCATTACAGAAACGCTATCGCATAACTAAGATTAATATGGTTGGTCATTCCCTGGGAAATATTTCGATTATTTACTATATGTTGCAAAACGGTAAAAATCAGAATATGCCTCAATTACAAAAACAGGTTGATATCGCAGGTCATTTTGCTGGATTGAATTTTAAACAGGTACCTGCTGCTATCCAGCAACCAGTTGGAATGAAATTAAATAAAGACGGTAAGCCAAATGAAATGAACGCTACATATCGTCAAATGACAGAAGTACGGCAAACCTATCCTAAAGGTCAAGTAGCAGTTCTTAATATTATCGGTGATATTGGTAATCATACAGATGGAACTGTTGATAATGCATCGTCATTATCACTCAAGTACCTAGTAGCTGCTCGGGCAAAGTCGTACCGTGTCCTAAAAATAACAGGAAAAGATGCTCAACATTCGAAACTTCATAATAATGCTCAAGTTGATAAGGCATTAATTAATTTCTTGTGGAGTAAATAACAAAAAGGAACTGTGACATAAGTTAAGTTACTTTCATAAAAAGCAAATACGCAGTACAACAATAGGCCTCTAACGTTCGGCTTTGCCGAACGTTAGAGGCCTATTGTTGCTTGCGGGGGCTCCCAGAGGCTAGCTTCGCG
>BLMQ01000084.1:0-10761 GCA_011958095.1 Lactobacillaceae bacterium
TTTGGTCATATAAAATACCCCCAGAGTTGATTTCCAACTCTGGGGGTACACGTCAGTGGAGTAAAATTACTCGCTGTTTTTTTATTAGAAAAAATAGACAATCTAATAACGTAAGCTAAAAGCAAACATCATTGGATTGCCCAATAACTAGCATAATTTATTCACGTCGTAACATAATATGCCAGACAAAGAAGCCGACTCCGATAATTAAAGCCAACCATGCCCATAGTTGCAATGGAAGATAGATAGTACACGTTAATAAACCTAAAACCCAACTGATTAGCATCATCGATAATCCAGCAATATCGCCACCTAAACCATCAATACCACAAGTAGCGATATAGACGATTCCTGATGCCAGATATAACAGCGAAACAATTAATTCGGCTGTTCCAGCATAAATATGGATTGCAGGATTAGGATTTCCAAAACCTCTTACAATCGATTGAACAAATATAATAATGGCTAACACAATCATAATAATTCCTACAATAAGTTTTGTTACCTTCATTCTAAAGACCTCCTCAAGTCTTATTCTACCCGGATGATTAGAATTTATAAAGAATTACAGTTTTTCTATTTACAAATAGAGCAGGGGGAACAAAAAAGCAAACCAGAAATTAGCTTCTGATTTGCTTGAATCCTATTTAGTTGTATTTTTTACTTTTTTCAAGGCTTCTAAAAATACTTCGTAAGGTTGCGCACCAGTGATTGAATACTTATTATTAATCACAAATAACGGTGCACTTGGCATTCCAATCATAAATGCGCGCCGTTCGTTTTTTCGAACCTCATCTTCATATTGATTAGATTCAAGAACTTTTTTAACATCAGCAACAGGTAGTCCAATTTCATTCATTGCACCAGTTAGAGCTTCATAGTCCGCGATTGATTCATTATCATTAAAATAAAGTTGATAAAGGCGTTTAACAGCTTTATTAAGTAATGCTTGGTTATTTAAACTCTCGATGTGTTTTATTAAGCGATGAGCAGCTAATGTATTAACAGGAATCGCATTTTCCATCTTAATTGGTAAATCAATATCGGCAGCAAGTTGATCAATTTTATGTATTTGTGTAGCAGCTTCTTGCTTAGTTAGTTGATGAGTTTTTGCATAATATTCTGTCATTGATAGATCAGTTGTTGTTGGCAACGTTGGATCTAGTTGAAATGACATAAATTTTAATGGTGTCTGATCGGCAATCTTTAATTCTTTCAGCGCCCGTTGTAATTGTGTAATTCCCATATAGCAATATGGGCACGCAATATCAGCCCAGTATTGAATTTCCATAGATGATCGCTCCTTATAAATATATATTAATTTAATCTAACCATAAAATAAGCGAAGTTGCTAGTAAATACGTAAAGAGGGAACGATTTATTTTAAAATTAACCTGTCATTAAAATTATAGTTTTAATGCGACTGAATTTAAAATCCCCCCAGAATATCAATTTTTAGCTTTCTCAAAAGAATTTATTTAATGCTTATTTTTAACTTTAATAAAACTAATACTTTTGATTTATATTTTAAAAGTTTTATGTAATACTATTGCTGAAGTCTATGTCAAAAGTATTTTAAAAGGAGTTTTTATCATGAAACATACGCTTAAAGTTGATCAAGTACGTGACGGTTTATGGCTAGATTCAGATATTACGTATACGCAAGTTCCTGGATGGCTTGGTAATACAACACGAGATTTGAAGCTTTCAGTCATTCGGCATTTTCAAACTAATGATGATACACGTTATCCAGTAATTTTTTGGTTTGCTGGTGGTGGCTGGATGGATACTGATCACAATGTTCATCTGCCAAATTTGGTTGATTTTGCTCGGCATGGTTATATTGTTGTTGGTGTCGAATATCGTGATAGCAATAAAGTTCAGTTTCCTGGGCAATTGGAAGATGCTAAGGCTGCCATTCGTTATATAAGAGCTAATGCCAAGCGCTTTCAAGCTGATCCTAATCGGTTTATTGCGATGGGAGAATCAGCTGGTGGTCATATGGCAAGTATGCTAGGTGTTACTAACGGTCTTAACCAATTCGACAAAGGTGCTAATTTAGATTACTCCAGTGATGTTCAAGTAGCGGTTCCTTTTTATGGTGTAGTTGATCCCTTAACCGCTAAAACAGGAAGTGCATCAAACGATTTTGATTTTGTTTACCGTAACTTGCTTGGCGCTGAGCCTGAAAACGCTCCTGAGCTTGATTCTGCTGCAAATCCTCTCACCTATGTAAACTCTACTTCTACGCCCTTTCTTATCTTTCATGGTACGGAGGATGTCGTTGTACCAATCAAGGATAGTGAAAAATTTTATGATGCATTAGTTGAAAACAACGTTCCAGCTGAATTATACGAAATTGAAGGTGCAAGTCACATGGATGTAAAATTCCTTCAACCACAGGTATTTAAAATTGTGATGGACTTTTTAGATAAGTATTTAACCCGGCCATAGATCATTTCTTGCCATTATTTTTCTCTAAATCAATAGTTGGTTATTAATTATATTTAACAAGATTAACCGCTCTTTATTTAAATAAAAACTCCGATAAAGCGCTGATATAACACCACTTTATCGGAGTTTATTTTTTGCACATTATGAAATTACTTCACGGTGCAATTATTGTTAATATTTATCTACTTGGCTTCCATCAATGGAGAAATAGATAATTTAATTTGCAAACCTAATCCAGCAGCATATTTATTTAATGTAGGCAGCGTTGGAATTGAATCTAAATTCTCGATTTTAGCCAATTGGGGTTGTGTCATACCGATTTTTTTGGCAAATTCTGTTTGCGAAATGCCCTGTTTAATTCTTTGTGCTTCTAAAAAAGACAAGGTATCAATAATCGATAATTCTTCTTTTGTTGCAACCGTTTGATGCTTATCTATATCTTCCCATTTTCTCATTATTTACCCTTCCTTTCGTACCAATCGTCAAGTAGCGACAAGGCTCTTTCTATCTGACGAGGATCTGTTTCATCCTTTTTCTTAGCATAATGATTTAATAATACAAAATTCTTTTTCTTCCATACTCCATAAAATACTCTTTCTGGCATAGGTCGTAACTCCCATAGTTGATGCCTATAACCCTTTAATTTTTTTGCTTGTGGGGTATGTAACACAGGACCAAGTGCTTGTAGCATCTTGATTTGATGGCGCATTTTTAAATAAATTGCTTTATCTTGCTTTTGTTTACTTTGCGAAATTTTCTCGAAATAATCACCAATTTCACTATTTCCATTTTTATCTTCGTAAAAAACTACTTCATACATGCACTATTTCCTTTATTATAGCTTATTTATTACTAATTATAGCAAGATTGCTATAGCTTTACTACTATTAAAATATATTCCATAATCAAAAATTTTTCTATTGAAAGCACCCGCACACTTAATTAAATCAAATAAGTTTACGGCAATGATTATTTTTGGTGCACAAAAATTGCCGAATTGCACCATTTGTGCACCAAACTTTACAAACTTTCACCATTTCATACCATTTTAACTAAACAAAAGCTCCGATAAAATGCCGTTATATCAGCATTTTACCGGAGCTTATTTTTTATACAATCTTACAAAAATGCGTCCCCCGAGAGTCGAACTCGGATCATGAGGACCGAAATCTCATGTGCTATCCATTACACTAAGGACGCTTTATATTTTTATTTTAGCGCATTTATTAAAAAAATAAAGCTAATTTGTCAATTTTATTTAAAAAGTACAAATACCGATGCCGCTTATTTATCCCCCCTTCTCCTTTACCAGCACTTCTTAAGTTAATATAATAGATATGTTACAAAAAAATGAGGGGGAATTTTCCATGAAAAAGCAATCCACAACCATTGCTTCAATCGTTATTCTAATTATAATTGCTATCTTTGCACTATTAAATACAGCAACCGTAGTAGTCAATCTTTTTGGAGCCCAAGTAAAGATGCCCCTAGTGCTGCTAATTTTTATCTGTTTACTTATTGGAGCTATTATTATTTACTTACTCTCATTTTCTAATCACCTCAAAACTAATAAGCAATTAAAGGAATTACAATCATCGCGTGTTAGTAAGGACGATTTAAAAAAATATCAAAAAAAGATTGATCAACTGCAAAAAGAAAATGCACAGTTAAAGCAACGACTTAAAAGTCAAACTTCTGTAGAAAAACCACAAGATTCTTCTGCAAATTAGTGCTTCAGAGAGGTAATTAAATGGGAAAATATCGTTTTATTGCGATCGATGTTGATGGTACCTTACTAGATGATAATGATAAGTTCGACGTTAACCGTTTGAATAGAGATATTGAAATATTACAACAGCAAAACTACCACTTTATTATTGCGAGTGGGAATAGTTATGATGCATTGTCAACGATCTTTCAGCCTTGTCCACTTGTAAAAGAATTTGTAGCAGAAAATGGCGGACGACTGATAATAAACGGCAAATCTGTGTACGGCAAGACTCACTCAATTGCGACACTACAACAGCTTCATACTTTTATTAAGCATACGTTTCCTACCCCTGATATCTTATCTTTATCTGGCGAAACACAAACAATCCTTGCTGAACAGTATCGAGATGTTCCAGTCCCTTTTTATCCCCATCACACATATTTTTCTGATCTTCAAAAAATCACTGAACCAATCTACAACTTAAACATTGGCTGGGCCAAGCGCAAATTACCCCAAACTATTATCCAAGGATATGTAAATCAATTAAATGAACAGTTTTCAGGCTTAATTCAAGCAACTTATAGTGGAGCTTATGGCATTGATATCCTACCGGCAGGAGTAAATAAAGCTTTGGGATTAAAAAGACTAGTCGAAAATTACTTAAACGGAACTCTAGACCAAGTAGTTGCTTTTGGAGATACTTCAAACGATATTGAGATGCTATCAGAAGCTGGTTATGGATATGCAATGAAAAACGCTACTGCTGACCTGCTGAAAGTTGCTGATAAAGTGACAAAATACGATAACAATCATGCTGGTCTATTGTCAGAAATTGAACATCAATTTATTAACCGTTAGAGATATTATGTAAACTAGCATTCAAAAAAAAGATGCGCGAGTTTAAATCGCACATCTTTTTTTCTTAATACACTCCACCATCGTAGAAATTATAAGATGGTTTATTAAAATCGTAATTAGGAAGTTCTGACATTTTAATGAAATTATCTGCAATTCCCCAACTCATTAAATTAATTGGTTTACCAAAGTCCTCATCAGGAATCGCTACCATAATATATTTGCCTAGTGCGCGTGCCATTCCTAATTCAACACCCATTCCTACATCCTCTTCTTCAGGAATGTAGACTGCTAAAAGCATATCAGAAGTTGAAACTCCGACACGATCACCGTTGTAAGTTGCTGTACTCCATTCGCGATCTTGCAAAAGCTCTGGATGTTCATCAACCCGTAATCCTTTATATTGGTGTTGTAATGGTACATAAGAATTTTCTACATCTACTGTAGGATTAGCTTTAATCGCATTCATTGCGTCCGCGTAAGCTTTATTTTGCTTGTCAGTAAACCATCCTGCACAGAAATATACTGTCTTACTTTTTTGATTTGTCATTAAGTGAACTCCCCTTTAATTTTTGTTCAATTAAAATTCTATCATGGAATTATGCCCTTCACCAATTAGGATTTTTTAATCTTTATTGAGAGCGGTAATAATTAACTGCTTGGCTGCCTTTGAAACTGAGATACCTTTTTTATCTGCATATTCTTTTAATCGTTGGTATAGGGCTAAATCATCAGGTCCGCGCCATATAATTCCTGTTACTTGACCGTGTTCTTTATTCATTTTAATTCCTTCCCCATAAAATGTTAGCGATATTGTTTAAAATTTTTGTTCGATGATGTAATTGATAGTGAGTAGTTTGGGGATACACTTTTTGATGATACTCAATCGATGGATGGGCTTTAATTAATGATTTTAACATTTCTGATTGGATATGCGGAACAGCACCATCAGTTGTTTTACTGCCTTCTTCACTACCCATTAAATTGTAAATTTCAACAGGATAATTCAGCTGCCAATTTTTCATCTCCAAAAATAATTGGTGAAAATTCTTGTCCGTCGATTTATTAACCAAATGATAGCGGTACTTTAACTGATCGCTAAGGCTTTCTTCAACTGGTACCCCTAAAAAGACTACTTTATTTAACCGCATATGGTCTTGAAGATATTTTGAGCCCATATAAGCGTGAATAAATTCTGTTCCACCATATGAATGGGCAACAACATTAATTTTCTGCATATGATAGTGTTTCTGCAAATAATTTAGAACACCCGTTAATTGCTTGATCTGTGGATGGTAGGTACCATTATAGTTCCAAGTAAATAAAACTTGAATTAAGGCATTCTTTTGCCCGTGAAAGTCCCCCTCAGTCCAGATACGTCCATTAGGGGCAACCCAGATCGTTAAAACTTTTTGCGCAATATTTTTTTGCTGATAGTACTTAATCATCTTATTATAAGTAATTGTGCTTCCACCCCAACCAGGAATAAGCAAGGTGGGAATAGAAGAATACTCCAGGTTACTTTGATAATTTTGTGGTGAAAGGTGCTGACCAGGAGTTCCGCGTAATAAGAAACCCTGAATACCAAAAGCAAGAAGAATTAGGCTACCAATACTAACTCCGGCAATTTTTAACGATTTTTTCATCAAATCATCTTCTTATCATTTCATTTTGTATTTTACTCTTATTATACGCTTGAAAATTATAAAGAGGATGATCTTTTAAGCTTTTGGATATGGTATTAAAGTTAATTTGCCATTAATATATTCTCCAAGATAGATGTCATCAACACTGTCATAACCTGCTTTTTGAATTTGTTCAAATACCCACTGTTCATCATGATGAATCAATTCCATTACATCAATATTGATTTGGCCATCATTAATTAATGGGAAGCGAACATTTGCTTCATCATTTTCGATGATTACAAGCTGGCCATTTTGTTCTAAAATTCCACTTTTGACCTTAGCAACTTCATAGATTCCATGACCACGAAGACGAAACATAAGGTCATTAGCACTGATCCCTGCCCGCATGCAATTCTCTACCAATACTTTACCGTTTTGGATTAATATTTGTGGCCGTCCATCAATGATTCTTCTTACCTAAATGTTATGATCCTTTGCAAACTTTACAATAAATACAATTAATGTCCAAATCAAAAGTACCATTATAAACTCAAGAACAGAAATCTCACTGTTGTAAATGATTCCGCCGATGATCCCACCTAAAACATAATTTTGAACTTAATCAATAGCAGAAGTTGGTGCGAGATTCCCCTTCCCCAGTAAATTAATCTGAAGAATCAAACATAACATTCCAAGAACAAATTTTATAATGATCAACGAATAATTATCCATGCTTCTCTCCTACTTCATTAAATTAACTTGATGATTAACAACATGTGCTCGTGTAAGGGTATAATTATCTCCCGTTTGACTTAAATTGACCCGATAATCGCGATCTTCAATCCGGACAAGAATCCCATCTGTTAGAGTCGTGGAGTTAACAACTACTTTTTGCGGAGAGACGTCATGATCCCGAGCAACTGCCTTAATAAAAGGAATCATTTGAGTTGTTTGAGATTGCTGTGCTGTACTTTTTTCCATATCGGTAACTTGAAAGCCGATAAAGAGTAATAATAGCAAAAAGAAAATTATCCCTAAATCACGATAACGGGTAATAAGGCGATGCCGTAAATATAAAAATGCCATTACTGCAATCAGAAGGACAAAGATGATAATAGCAATATAATTAAACAGTTGATTCATATGTTGGTGGTTTGATAAATAGCTAATTGTATAAAATGTCAATTTATTTCTCTCCTTAACTTAAATGTAATAAAAACTTAAGCAGCTCCCCACCCTTTTTTCGTTCGCACATGATAGAATGGTAGTAACTTTAATATGAAAGAAAGGAGGAGTTCTTAATGATCATAAAATTAGTGTTAAAACTTGGATGGATCTTGTTAGGGAGCATTTCATTCGTTGGTGGGATAATTGGGATGCTCCTCCCTGTAATTCCGCAGGTTCCATTCTTCCTCCTCACAATATGGTGTATCACTAAAATTTCACCGCGTTTTCACAACTGGCTCCTTCGTAATCCACTCTACATAAAATATGCAAAACCCTTGGTAAATCGGCTTGAAAATCTGAAACATCATCCGAAACAAAAGATACAAAAAATTAATAGTAAATAAAAAGGTCTTGAATGCTATTTGCGTCCTAGACCTTTTTATATTAGCCAAATAATCGTGCCCAGAATCCCTTCTTTTGTTCTTTAACAGGCGATTCTGTAACTTTTTCAGCTGTATTCGTAGTTAACGTTTCCTCATTATTTGCTTCGTTTTCCGCAGTATCTTCAGCATATGGGTTGCGTTCACCAATCCATTTAAAGAATTCATCAGCTTTAATTTCCACAAATTTGCCACGCTTGCCATTGATACCATCTACACAGAGTTCAATCGGCAGTGCATTCCGGTACTTTTCAATACTATCGGCAGTAAAACCATTGAAAGTATTAAGCTTTGAGATATCAAATAACAAGCTATGATCTTGTTGCCGGTATTTAAAGTCTTCTTCCTGTGTTAGGTAAAGTTTAGCCCACCGGTTACGCGAACTTTCCTTAAAGTCATCACAGATTTCATCTGCAAAATAAGGCGGCACTTCCATATCCGCCATTTGATAGTAATCGCGGAAAATCTTACGAGTATTGGCTAAGAAATCAAGTTTACCAGTCTTTTCATCAAATGCGCGCCATGGCGTTTCATCGTCCTCTAGTAAGCTTGCCATCCGCATTACAAAGTCCTTAAACAGCGTATTATTTAAGGTTTGTCGGACGTTATAGATATATTTATTAGCTTCACCTTTTTGTTGGTCATCGATAACCTTATCAATTTGGAGATAATAAGTTCGCCGTGCAGTTTCACGTAGCATCGTAAAACCAGAATCATAGTTAGTTGTTCCGATTAATGGCGCAATTGCATGTGGATTGTTAACCAATTCATTCATCGTATCAACAACTAAGTGCCGACTATATTGATCCTGTTGGAAGAAGTATGGTTCAATCTCATCCATTAAAACGGGGTATGAACTTCCAAGCTTCATGTAGTGCTCGATTGCATCAACAGTTTTTGCTTTTTTCTGCGGTGTATCTGTAGGATAGATAGTCCCAAAATCAATTAATGACCGATCAGTATTCCATGTCAATTGATTGATAATACGTAATAAAGTTGACTTTCCAGAACCAGCAGTTGCTCCTAGAATCAAGAAGTTAGGAATATCATTACCATCTTCAGGATTCAAACTAGCTTTCGCACGAATTTCCCATAAAAATGGTGCCGTAAAACTATATAAAATAGCTTCATAGAATCGCTTGCCATAATCATCATTGTAATCAACAACGTATTGCTGATACCCTTTTAATACCGCATCAATACTCTTTAAGCCATCACGAATTTGACTAATAGTCGCAATCTTTCCAAATTGAATTGGGTGCGTGCCTGTATCATTCGGTACGTACAGGCCACTATTATTGTTAACCAGATTTCTTTCCATCGGACGATCATATAAGAACGTTGTATACTTCTTCTCTGCTGACCGTTGTTGTGGTGTCATACCACTAATCAATGCATCCTGAACTTGTTTAAAAATCTTTTCGCGCGATTTCAATTTTGGCTTAGCCGCTCGTGGCGATACAGCTGTTTTTTGCAAAGTGTAAATTGTATCGTGTTGTTGAATTTGTCGTTCTGCTTCTTCTTTATCTTGAGAACGGTTAGTCGTAATATCTCGCATCGACTTAGTAATCATTGCGGGAATTTTATTTTCATCAATTTGTTTTTGAACGTCATGACTAATCAAGTCGGTCATATCTGCCGCTGCGATTTGATCGGTAACTTCATTATCAAGAATTACAACCGCATTCTTAGTTCCTTTAGTATCTTTCAAGCTCTCATCAATTTGATTTTGTGCTGCATTTAAAAGATTTTCAGTAAAAAATGGTCGTAATACTGGCTTGATGTCATTCTTATAGTGGTTATCAAGATTTTGAAATAGCCGAATGTCATCATCAAAGACTAATATTTCTTCATATTGGTTACGCTCTTTATCAAATGAAGCACTGTCCAAGTTAAGACTTCCCAAAATCACACGAGTATCATGGGTCTCTGAATTACTTAGGAGGTAAAAACGTGAATGGATAGCCTGGGTTGGTGCAATTGCAACTTGAAAAAGATTGTTCAACACATTAGCTTGATTGTCACTAGTTAATGCTTCAAAGACTTTAGCAGGCTTTTTATTAGCAGCAGATAGCAATGCATTGGTTAAAGCAACCTTAGTGATCACTTCATCACCAGTTTTAGCTTCATAATTTTCAGGGCTGCTCAGTGCAACTTCGACTTTAATGAATCGACTTAAATACTGATTAATAAAGTCGGCAGTCACGTTACCAGTAACTGCTGTTAAACGATTGAACTTATTAGCATCAAAAAGCTGGCTAATCTTTAATGGTGGAGTATCCTGACCATTAAAAACAATATGAATCTTTTTTAGATCTGAATCTGTCATTGGCGTAGTCCTTTTCTAAACAATATTAACTCTTTTTATTTTCGTTTATTTAAACCAATTTTGCAAGTGACCATCGAAATATTTTGTTTCTACGCTAGTTTTATATGCAGATGATAAATAATGGACTGTGACATAAGTTAAGTTACTTTCATAAAAAGCAAATACGCAGTACAACAA
>BLMQ01000085.1:0-1273 GCA_011958095.1 Lactobacillaceae bacterium
AAGGAACCAAGGATTCCACGTGGCATCGTTTTTTTGTGGATTGATTGCTGCTAATTCAGCGGAAGCAATCAATCCACAAAAAACGATGCCACGTGGAATCCTTGGTTCCTTAGTAATCGCGGTTGTTCTTTTTATAGCAGTTAGTCTTGTATTGATTGGGGTATTACCATATCAACAATACGCTAACAGTGCTGAACCAGTTGGGCTTGCATTACGTGCAGCTCATCATAGTGGTGTAGCAACTGTTGTTCAAACAATTGCTGTTCTAGGGATGTTTACCGCCTTGATTGGGATGAGTATGGCTGGTTCGCGGTTGATTTACTCATTTGGTCGTGATGGAATGTTGCCAAAATGGCTTGGGAAACTTGATGAACATAATCGACCAAACCGTGCACTTTGGACACTTACAATTGGTGCTGTTTTGATCGGCGCTTTCTTCCCATTCGCCTTTCTTTCCCAATTGATCTCAGCCGGTACGTTGATTGCCTTTATGTTTGTTTCACTTGGTATTTATGCATTACGTCGTCGTGAAGGAAAAGATATTCCAGACCCTTCATTTAAGATGCCATTCTATCCAGTATTACCAGCTCTAGGTTTTCTTGCTTCATTACTTGTGTTTATGGGATTAGATTACCAGGCAAAACTTTATGCTGGTATCTGGTTTGTCTTCGGCTTAATTATTTACTCTGCTTATGGAATGCGTCACTCGTCACTGGCAAAGAAAGAAGATGGACAAAATGTTAAAAACGAAACTGAAGCAGGAGAAGACGAATAGAGATGTTTTATTAGAAGAAGAAAATGCATTTGCGAGTGCTGCCCGGATTAAGTACTACGATATTGTATTAGATCACGGACGGGGTGCCGTAGTTACTGACATTGAAGGCAATAATTATATCGATTTGCTTGCCAGTGCTAGTTCAACTAATACTGGCCATGCACATCCGCGAGTAGTCCAAGCTATTCAAGAACAAGCAGCTAAAATGATTCAGTATACTCCAGCGTACTTTGCTAATTCGCAAGCAGCGCGGTTAGCACCTCGATTAGCAGAATTAGCGCCGATAAGTGGACCAGTTGAAATGGTATGGGGTAATTCTGGTTCGGATGCTAACGATGCAATTATTAAATTTGCTCGGGCATATACTGGTCGTCAATATATTATTTCCTTTACCGGGGCCTATCATGGATCAACTTACGGTTCAATGAGCTTGTCAGGTGTTTCATTAAATATGACAAGAAAAATGGGTCCAATGCTACCAGGCGTAGTAAAGGTACC
>BLMQ01000086.1:0-7019 GCA_011958095.1 Lactobacillaceae bacterium
GCTACTAACAATGGTGTAGATCTTACCACCCCAACTTTATCTGCTGACGACTATGAGTGGGTTGATGAAGATGGAAAAGTAATTGCTAACCCAGTAAATGCTGGTACTTACTACTTGAAGCTCAAGAATTCTAGCCAGAGTAAGATTGCTACTAATAATAATTACACATGGAACTTCAATGGTTTAGCTAGTGTCACAATTAATAAGGCAAATGCAACCATTGGCTTTAATGGTACTCAAGAAACTCCGTATACAGGAAGTGTAGTAGCATTAGATCCTGATAAATTTGAAGTTAAACTTTCTAATGGTCAAACTTACCAATTGACTGACAAAGACATTCAAGTTATTGGTAATCCAATAAATGCTGGTACTTACCAAGTTGAGTTAAGCCAAGCTGGAATTGATGCAATCAAAGCAGCTGATAGTAACTATAACTACAGTTACGATGACAGTCAGGGAGTACTAGTAATTGTTCCCGCCAAGGCTAGTGCAACAATAAGTGGTTCTCAAACTACGCAAGACTTAGAACTTGATCCTCATAATTACTCAGTTGTTGTAACGTTAAATGGGCAACAACAAACTATTACTGGATTAACAGCAAATGATTTTGTCTTCAGTAAAGATGGTCATCCAGCTCAATTAACTGAAGCTGGAACTTATGATGTTGAGCTTAATGGGGATGCAATCAATCAGATTCGGAATGAAAATCCAAACTACAATATTAGCTTTAGTTCAACTGCAACCTTTACTTTGGAAAATAGTAGCCAAACTATTAACTATGTGGATGCTGATGGTAAGGTAATTAGTGCATCCTCAGTTGGTGGAAAGCTTAAAGGAAATCAAGTTGAATTTACTCCTCAATTCCCTGCTGGTTGGGTAGCAAGTGATTCAAGCAGTGTGCCAAGTGAAATTACGCTTGAAAATGGAATTACTACTATCAAGATTAAGCATGGTGTAACTAATGTTGATCATACAAACCCAGTTCCAGATGGTGAAAAGACAGTAACAGGTTCAGTAATTGATGGGGCACATGAAAATGATTTGAACCAGACGATTACGAGAACGATTGTTGTAACTAACCCAGATGGAACAAAGCAGACGATCACTCAAGCAGCTAAGATTTACCGTGACGCTACTTACGACAATGTCACCGGTGAGGTAACTTATGGTAAGTGGTCAACAGCTAAATGGGATGCATACACGCCAGAAAATATTCCTGGTTACACGGTAAGTGAAAGCGTTGTGCCAGAGGTTGAAGTTAAGAACGGTCAACAAGATGAGACAGTCAACATCACTTGCACCGCTAATGAACAAAGTGGTAAGATTTCATACCAAGATGCAGATGGTAAGGAAATCGGGACAACATCACTTAGCGGAAAGACTGGCGAAACTATAACTATTACTCCAGAAATCCCCGCCGGCTGGCAATTAGTTCCTAGTCAAGAAATTCCAAAGACTGTTACTGCTACAGCGGAAGGAATTTCAACGGTAATAGTTAAGGTTGAGCATAAGACGGTTGTTGTTACTCCAGCAACTCCTGCAACTGATATTCCAACTGGCAAAGTTCCTGGTGATCCATCCAAGAACTACCCGACAATGGAACAACTAACGGTTACGTCAACACGGACAATCAATGTTAAATACCCAAGTGGCAAGGAAGAGTCGATTCCACAAAAAGTTACATTTACCCGGACAGCGATCTTTGATGAAGTAACAGGTGAAATTAAATATACTGAATGGCTTCCTCAAGGCACTGCGCAATGGGCTAGTTATCAACCTACAACTGTTACGGGCTATGTACCTAGTCAAAAGATTGTGCTAGCAATGACGGTAAATCCTGAGACGCCAAATGAAATGGTTGATATCACGTACGATAAGATTCCGGAACCACAAGAAGGCCAAGAGATTATTAGTTACCAAGATGCAAATGGTCAAGTAATCCATACACAAACTGTTACTGGTGAAGAAGACAGTGATGTTTCCTTCAAGCCAGAAGTTCCGACTAATTGGCAACCAACTGGCGAGCTTCCTCATTCAATAAAGATTACTGGTGGGACAACTGTGATCGTGATTGAGCCAGTTACCACTACGATTCAAGAGCATAAGACAGTAACACGGACAATCGTTAAGCACCTGCCAAGTGGTGACAAACAAACCGTGCAAACAGTTGTCTTAACCGGAACTGGGACTAAGAATTTAATCACTGGCGAAGTTACTGATGTTAAATGGGATCATGGTAAATTTGCGGCCTTTACTCCTGCAACCGTACCAGGGTATACGATAAATATGAGTATTGTTCCTGAGATGGATGTCACAGCAGCCAGTGATGACAGTACTGTCGAAATTAACTACATTCCTAATAAACAGACGGGGATGATTATTTACCGCGACGAAAATGGTAGTGATATTAGTCAAACTGCTCTCAAAGGTAAAACAGGTGCGACAGTGGCGGTCAACTTAACTGTGCCAGCTGGTTGGCAACTTGTTTCCGGTCAATCAATTCCAGCAACAGTCACGGCTACCCCTGATGGAATTCCAGATGTTGTCGTTTTGATCAAACATCAAATGATTACTGTAAAGCCGGGAGAAAAAGCTCCAACCGGAAAAGTTCCTGGTAATCCATCAACTACTTACGAGAAGATGGAATCCTTAACTAAAGAGGTAACACGAACTATTACTATTAAGCTGCCGGATGAACAACGACGAGTAATTACGCAGACTGTTAAATTTACCAGGACGGCAACATTTGACGCGGTTACTGGCAAGGTAACTTATAGTGGCTGGCAAGTTGATGGCAGTAATGAATGGCCAGCATATCCGGCTCCAGAAATTAAAGGCTATACCGCTAGTCAGACTTCTGTTCCAGCTGAAATGGTTATTCCTAGTGATGAAGATCAAAATATTACGATCGAGTGCACTAAGAATAATCAACCGGTAGAACCTGATCAGCCAGTAACACCAATCATGCCTGATCAGCCAACGACGCCGACTAATCCTGATCAACCGGTAACACCAACTCAACCGGCACAACCGACCGAACCATCAGTCCCAACAAATGATGGTGACAAGTTAGTGCCTGATGATCAGTTGCCAACTAAACCGGTTGAACAAGAAAAGCAACAGGTTTCAAATCAACACTTTGTCTCACGTCAATTAGCTCAGGCCCCAGCAGAAGGAAAGTCAAAAGCTAATGCCCTTCCTCAAACTGGTAATGATCAAAGTAATAATTCTGTATTAGGATTTGCATTCGCTGCCCTTGCAGGTATCTTTGGTTTAACTGGTATGAAGAAGAAAAAACGAGAAAAGTAATTAAAAATATAGGCTCTTCGTCAAGAAGTACTGATGAGAAAATAAAATAATTTTACTAAGCAGCTTGTGCCTGGACTTTGGCATGAGCTGTTTGTTTATTTCGCCAATTTATTGCGATATAGGTATTTGGTAATGCAAGAAGAATTCTAATCCAGAAATTAAAGAAATTACGAAAGCTATAAGCAGTTCGTTTAATAACTTTAATTTTATTATTAGTTCCTTCAACAGGACCGTTTGTATAGGTGTCATATTTGAAACTATTATAGATTTCTTGTTTATGACTACGAAGGGTACGCTGAACTTTCTGTAGTGCTTGTGGAAGCTGTGTCCATTTAATTACGAGTAAGTTTTTTAATTCTTTCTTACTACGATGAGCAATCGCCATAATTAAGTCTTGATAGTATTCATAAGCTTTTTTTAATTCATTATCAAAACTTAGGAGACGGTGAATAACTTCAACATCGGTTAATTGAGCGTAACTAAAGTTACGTCTTGACCAATAATTATTATATTTAAGCTCATTAGCAGGTGTTAAGAGTAATTTCCAAAAATACTTAAGTGCACGCCATTCATGAGTGACAGCACCAGCACGATTCATTACTTGAATCCTGATTTTATTTAATGCACGATATGCTTGAGCAACGATGTGAAAATGATCAGCGATAATTATAGCGTGAGGGAAGAGTTCATGAATTAAGTGACGATATGGAGTGTATAAGTCAACTGTTACTGTTTGAACTGCTAGGCGTGCTGAACGGTCATATCGAAGAAAGTAGTTCCGCAAATAACTATTTTTTCGTGACAGGATAATGTCAAGTGTCCGTTTATTTTCAATGTTCATTAGAATCATACTCATTCCACTGGGCGCAAAGCGACCAGATTTAAAATCATCAAAAGCAATATGGCGAGGCAACCAATGATAGTTAGGCTTGAAGAATTGATCAAGGTTTGTAATGACTCGTCTAATTGTCCAGTCCGAGACATTTAGTTCTTTGGCTAAATCACTTTGTGATTCATTTTTCGTCAGAAGCATCATGGCTCGTTGTTTTATCGCTAAAGAGATATGATCATGATAATTAATATCTCTAACAGCCGCTAATTTAGTAATTACTTCAGGAAAAGAAGAGGAAGCTTTACAGATATATTTTTGCTTTTTAATCGACCAGATTGTTGGTTTAAGGTGCAGCTCTGGTCCCAAGCAATTAACTGTTTTATAGCCATTCTTACACATTAGCTGTCCACATCGTGGACAATGCATAAGATAAGTTTGGATAAGATGGACAATGATTTGATTAGGTTGATCTTCAATCGGATTATCAAAGTTCTTTTCATCAAGTTTGAGATAGGAATCTTTAACTCCTAAGATAGTTCTGATAGAATTGTTCATGAAAGATGGTCCTTTCTTAACGAAGACGGGGTCCAACCATCTTTCGCTTTTTTATTTTAAATTTTAAACAAATAAAGCACTGATGTTAAATCCATCAGTACTTAAAATTGTAGAGCCTTTTTTAATGAAACTTTAATATATTTTTATGAAAAGGTTTTCTTTTAATGTAATTGAGAATGAAATATTTATTAAATAAGAGATTTGATTAACATTAAAATATCGTTAGAAATATAATTGACTTTTAATTCTGAGTCGATTAAACTAACAACAATCATTAATCAAAAATAAATTATAAGGAGGCGTTAATGATGGAAAATCAAGTTAGCAATTCTAAAGCTAATGCAACTTATCAAAATTCATCGAAAGTCAAGGAAGTGGCTTACCGAATTTTTGCGGCGGTGGCTAATGCTATTTTGGTCGTTCTAGGAGGCGGACTATTAACCCAAACAATTGGTAACTTGACAGGTATTCATGTTCTTACCTTAATTGGTGGAGAAGCACAAGCATTATTAGCGCCTGCCATTGGGGTTGCAGTTGCTTCACAGATGAATACAAATACTTTAGTTACATTCGCATCAATGGTAGCGGCCACCGTTGGCTCAAATGGTGTTCATTTTACTGATACCGCCCTTAAAGGTATGACTGCCACTGGGCAAGCAACTGTAGCGGCAGCCGGAGCGCCAGTTTTTACTACTGGTCAACCTGTTTCTGCTGTTTTAGCGGCGATTGTTGCGGTTCTTGTCGGCAAGTACTTAACGGGGAAGACACCGCTTGATATGGTGCTTGTTCCATTTGGTGCGTTAGCCGTGGGGATCGGTTTTGGCCTAGTAGTTGCGGCAGTTGTTACGCCGGCGCTTCTTGCTGTATCTGCCTACATTGCGCATACGATGCAAGTTTCACCAGTTTTAGGATCAATGGTAATTTCCGTTGTGTGGGCCCTATTTCTGATGACGCCTGCCTCTTCTGCTGCCTTGGCCGTTGCCTTGATGCTTGATCCAATCTCTTCGGCGGCTGCTTTGATTGGTACTACTGCTCAATTTGTTGGCTTTACTGCGATGTCATTTCGGCAAAATAACCTTGGCGCAAATATCGCCCAAGGACTTGTTACACCTAAAGTTCAATTTCCTAATCTCCTCATCAATCCTTATCTTTTGGTTCCAACGGTTGTTTCAGCAGCGGTTTGTGCACCAATCGCAACCGTTCTGTTTGATTTCCGTTCAACATCGACATTAGGAGGATTGGGATTAAACTCCTTGATTGCACCAATCGCTTACTTATCACGTGGCTGGTCTCAGTTCAGCACATACATGGTTTTCGGTGTGGTAGTACCCGCTGTCTTGTCAATTGCTCTTTACCTTGTTCTTAAGCGCGCTGGATTCATCGGTGAAAAGCAATTACATCTTGAGCTAGTTTAAGATTTGCGCGCAAAATAAGGGGCTTGCTTCTTGAGAATTGTTCAATGAAGCAAGCCCTTTTTTGATGGAAAACATCCTAACAACTGCTATTGTTGTGGTTAGGGAATGTGATACAATAGACAGTGAATGTAAATTGTAGATGGTAACTATCTATGATTAACGGCACGGAACGAAGCCAAAGATTAAGGCCTGCTTAAAGCAAAGCACCATTAATCGGTAAAAGAGTTCAGTTTTATATGAAGGAGTTTTTATACTATGATCCAAACAATTGATTTGAAAAAAGGTATGGTTTTTGAACGTGACGGTAAGTTATTAAAGGTTCTTCAAATCAACCACCACAAGCCTGGTAAGGGTAACACTTTAATGCAAATGGACATCCAAGACCTCCGTTCAGGTTCAATTGTCCACACTACTATGCGTCCATCTGAAAAGGTTGAACAAGTTAATGTTGACAAGCGTTCTGCTCAATACCTTTATGACGAAGGTGACTCAGCCGTATTTATGGACCTTGAAAGCTACGAACAATACAGTTTAAACCATGACTTGCTTGGTGACGACAAGAACTACCTTGTTGAAAACATGAAGGTTATCTTAAACTTTGTTAACGGCGACATTATTGGGGTTGAATTACCAACCACTGTTGAATTAACTGTTGCTGAAACTGAACCAATGATTAAGGGTGCTACTATCGATGGTGGTGGTAAGCCTGCTACGATGGAAACTGGTTTAGTTGTTAACGTTCCTGCATTTATTAAGAACGGTGACAAGTTAATCATCAACACAACTGATGGTAGCTACAAGTCACGTGCTTAGTTAAATATGGAAGGGGGAAATAACCCCCTCGACAAGGCGGTGGGCTAAGCTAGGACGGTGATTAGCACGGCACGGGCTGATTATCGTCCGTACTT
>BLMQ01000087.1:0-1465 GCA_011958095.1 Lactobacillaceae bacterium
CATACTTTTTAAGTACATTTATTTGCTCAGTACTAAAAGTATATTTCTTTTTCTTAGGAGACATTTCACCTTTTCTAAACCATCGGCTTATAAATCTAGCCGGAACTGGATTTTGTTTGTAAATCGTCCCAACCAGCCTAGAAAAATATGTTCTAAGATGTTGAAATCTTCTACTCATAACAGTGTTATAAGCTACTGATAAATCCTTATCAGAAACTAACTTCCGCGCAAATAACCTCATCACGTTTTCATCAACATTTTTTAATTTAATGTTCGGTAAATATTGTTCAAGGATGTGTAAAGTATATAAATGGTCATTGTATGTCCGCTTTTCCCAGCTTCCTGCTCTATTTTCTGATTCTAAATAAGCAGTATAAGAATCAACTAAGTTAAGATCTTTATCCTTGTAGAAGGTGGATTCGCGTTCGAAATCTACCATCAATTTTTGATAAACTTTATTTGCTTCTGTCTTAGTTTTACAATACTTAACTGGTAAGCTTACAGTGTTTCCAGCTGCATCACGCGGTTGAGCACGAACCCGATACTCATTGTAATGTTTAGATTTCTTATTTGTAATTTTAGTAACTGACATTGTAATCACTCCTATAAAAAGGGAGCAATAGCTGGTGCCATCGCTCCTAATATTAACACCTCATTACTTCTTTTTCCATGTTGTCTGCTGCTTGTACCCCGCTACATATAACCAGTTTTCTACCTCTGAAAGGTTGAAATACTTATAACTATCTTCACTAAGCTGATGGTATGGCAGCCCCAATTTTTGTAATTTGCGTAAATAGCCGGTACTTATACCTAGCTTTTCTGCGGTTTCCTTAGTATTTAAAAACTTTTTTCCTATCATTTTCCTCACCATTAATTTGATTAATTATGTCTATGAGAATAAAATGAAATTGTAAATAATTTTTCTAATCATCAGATTGCTTTGGTCGGCTCTGATGATTTTCGTATTTTAAAGACTCTTCTGAACTTATCTGCTCTCCATATTGATCTAGCTCATTGAAGGTAAACATGTTTCCTAATCCACTTGTTGAATAAGGATTAGGAATACTCTCCACTCTCATTGTGAACCATTGTTGCCTTTTGTAATCAAAATCATAAACGAAACTTGTAATTTCTCTATTGGAAAAATCTAAATTCATTCCAATTCGCCGTTTAAGTTGGTTGAAAGTATCGATTTTCCTCTTTACTCGCATTGCGTTGTACATTTCCAACGGCGTATAAACGCTTGTTAGAAAAACAACACTAGATTGAAACGATGGGTTTCGATATCGCGCTGTTAAGTTTTTCTCATATAAATAAGGATCACAAATTTGCAGGAGATCTGCATAACTTAAAGTTTCAGGTCGAATTTCGTCAATAATTAAAACCTGCTGTCCCCGGTAGCCCTGAAATGGATCATTCTGACTAGTGGTCACAAAATATGTCAATCCATGTTTTTCTGCATAGT
>BLMQ01000088.1:0-1020 GCA_011958095.1 Lactobacillaceae bacterium
ACCCGAAATGTCAATTTAAATTAGAAAAAAGTTGAAAGCTGTTCTTCTGTAACATAACTCATGAATACTTCTAGTGGTGTACGATAATTAAGAGACTTTCGTGGGATATTGTTGCGACGGTGCATTAGCTGAGTGACTAGTTCGTTTGGTAAATGGCGAAAATCTAGCTTCTTACTAAGACCATCACGACGTAAGATGCCGTTATTATTTTCGTTTAACCCTCGTTGATTGGGAGCACCGACTTCTGCAAAATAGGTATGAAGATCATACTTATTGGCTATCTCTCGCCATCCAGCGAACTCTTTACCATTGTCAAAAGTAATTGATTTAACAAAGTGACGTGGCAGTTTAGCGAGCCATTGGTCAAGCTGGCAATTCACCGCTTCGTCTGTTTTATGATGAATATTAAGGACAATCATTACTTTGGATTGTCGCTCTACTAGCGTCATTACCGCTCCGCGGTGAGCTTTACCTTGAACTGTATTAGCTTCAAAGTGTCCAAATTCATGTTGGTAATGCGGGAAATCACGATATCGTTGATAGATACTGCGTCCTAATTGGCCAGCTTTACCACGACGTTCCACATAGCCATTGGGATGGCGTTTTCCTTTCATCGGTAGCTGTTTAACGGAAAAGCCATACTGATTGCGGGCAAACATGCGATAAAGGGTGCGCATACTGCAGCTAATCGGGTGCTCATCACGACCAATAATAGTATCAGGAGTCCAACCAGCCTTGATTTGCGCATGGATATAGTTAACCTCGATAGTTGGCAGTTGGGTCTGCTTCCGACCACAACGACGTTTATGTCGCTGATAAGTCTGAAGATATTGGTCGATGGTTTTACCGTTATTGAGGAAACGATAAACACGATAGATGGTTTCTTGACTACGTTGAAGTAATTTAGCGGCCCGATAAGCTTTAGTGCCTTGATACCAAAAATCAGCTATGAGAGTTAATTCGCGTGTGGTAAGATGTTTATAGGTCATTTGTGATTGCCTTTCTTTTGATTAGGGATAC
>BLMQ01000089.1:0-29527 GCA_011958095.1 Lactobacillaceae bacterium
GTAATCTTATCAACATTAATTTCTGGAGTTTGACCGTTATAAACTACATTATATGAACCTGAAGTAGTTACATCAGCCTTAGCTTTTTCAACTGTAAAGTCTACTGCATCATTATTGTAAGTATAGTTATAATAATTACTTTCAAGATTTCGAATCTGACCTAAGGCTGCCGCGGTTAATCTTACTTTATAGCTCCCAGCATTAGTTGGAACAGGAATTTGATTACCTTGCTTATCTACAAATTCAAGATCTGCAGGCTTTAAGACATAAGTTTGACCATTCGATAACTTCACACTAATGCCGTTAATGACTCCATCAGTAGTTGGAATGACTACTGGATTTTCTGTGTAAATTGTTGAAGCTGACCCATCAAGAGTAATGTTTGCAGTAGCCTTTTCAATATGATAATTACCTTCACCTTGGTAATTCCAAGTATAGTTGTCATTTCCAGCAATCGCATTTTGAACTTTTTGCCAGCCAGCTTGGCTCAAACGAACTTGATAAGTTCCAACTTCGCTCGGTGCAGAAATTACTTTCCTATTTTGTAAGAATTCATAATCAACTGCTGTTAATTGCAAAGTACTTGGCAAAGCAATGGTCTTTTCATTTGGATTATCAGTAGTGATTTCTGGAATAAAGTTAGCTGGATTAATTGTTGCCGGATTACCAGTCCAAGTAACAGTTTGATCACTAGTATTTGGCAAAGTAATCACAGCATTAGCTTGACTAATAATATAAGTATACTCACCGTCAATTGCACCAGTGGCAAAACTGTAGTTAGGGTTAGCAGCCTGAATCTTGGCAATTGAGTTATCCTTAAGCTTCAAGTAGTAAGTGCCAGCATTAGTTGGTAAGCCAGTCATTTCAGTGTAAGCACTGTCTGCATTCTTGGTGTACCAAGCGTAGTCATCAGCGGTTAAATTAGAAAGATCTAAGCTTTGGCCATCAACTAACCCACTTGGCGTCCAAGTAATTGAATTAAGAACATCACTAACCGTAGTTTCTTGACCATTGTAAACCTTATTACCATTTCCGCCTAAAGTATCAGTAGCTGCTTTTTGATTAATTGTGTACTTAATCGTGCCACCTGCCGTATTAAAGCTGTAGTTAGGATTATCCTTTTGCAATGCTTGCAGAGCAGAAGGTTTCAGACGTGCTTCATACGCGCCAGCATCAGTTGGAATCGCATCTAGCTTCTCACCTTGGGCATCATACCAGTCAAAATCACTGGCAGTAATGTCTTTCATTGATAATGGACTATCAGTAATAAGATCAGTAGCGCTAATCGTTAAGTCATTTACATCTAAACTAGCAGCTTGACCATCGTAAGTCTTTTCTTGATTACTACCAGAAATAGTGACATCAGTAATTGACTTAGGAATGATTTCAAAAGTAGCTGAACCAGTTAAGTTATCCGCACTAATTTTTGCATTTCCTGAACCAGCATATTGATCAATTGCAGCTTGCAAATGAGCCAAACCAGCTTGGGTCAACTTAATAGTGTAAGTACCTACATTAGTTGGAGCAGCTCCATCATTCCAAATGTAATCACCATCTTGCAAGTGGTAAATGCTATTTTCAGTGCTACCAGGGAAAGTCAAGTTAACAACGATGTTACCACCATTGTTAAGTTCAGCGGTAGTTACTGGTGAGCCATTAAATATCATTTGGTTAGAACCTGACAAGCTTGCACTAGCATCAGTAGCTGCATTAATCGTGTAAGTTGCCTGGGTGTTAAATGTCCACTTGTAGTTATCACCATTGTTGCCAGTTAAACTCTTCAACTTAGCTTGACCAGCTGGTGATAATTCAACCGTATAACTACCCGCGTTAACAGGATTGCCATTAGCAAACTGCAAATCCTCAGCATTTAACTGAATCGTTTGTGCAGTACCGTCTGGAGCATAAACAGTGGCTGAATAAGTTAAATTATACTTACCAGTATTCAAATCAGCTGGTGTTGTAGCTTTCCCGTCATAGATCTTACTATCACTACCGTCTAAGCTGGTCGTGACTTTGCCTTGGTTCACCTTAAAGATGCCATAAGTAGTTACATCGCTCGCATCCTGTGGATAAGCATAGTTAGTACCCAATGCAGTCTTGATATTTTCCAGACCTTGAGCTGATAAAACAACTTGGTAACTACCAACATCTCCTGGTGTTTGACTAAAAATCAAATCGCCATCTTTAGCTTGGTAGTTTAAAGTAGTACCATTTTCAGTCTTTACAGTTAAGGTATAACCTTGAGGATTCTCCTTAATAGCCTTTAACCAATCATTGGAACCATAAGTTACATTTTGCTCATTACCACCAACAGTAATTGTCACTGGCATCTGGTCAACGAAGAAGTTGGCTCGTGCTGCAGAAGCTTGAGTCCAATTATAGTTAGTTGAACCAGTTAAAGCTTGAAGTTTCTTCAACCCTTGATCAGATAATCTCACTTCATAAGTACCAACGTTACCTGGAGCAGTTACAAACTCTAAATCGCCTGTTTCAAGCTTCAAATTTGTATAAATTGGCTCATGTTCATTGTCAGTTGTCCCACTCTTGACCGGTGCAGTAATGGTTATACTGTAACCATTATCGCCACCATATTGAATCGTTGAATTTTCACCATATTTAATGTGCTCTGCGCCATTAATCGTAACGGTAGTATCAGCCGGTGTAATTACATACGTAGCTGGTTCATGTCTAGCATCAATAGGATTCGAATCAGATGAACCACTTCTAACGATGCCATTATTTCCACTAACAGCGTCCCAATCATAATCTGGAAAAGCTGCCTGTAATCTTTGCAACAATTGATCCGCAATCTTAACTTGGTAAGAACCAACATTGACTGGCATTTGCCCATCAGTAAAACCATTAATATAGACATCACCAGTTTTCAAACCACCAATTTTTTGAATAATTTCAGCATCGGTTGGTCCAGGAACGCTGCTATTCCAATTAGTTAGTTCAATATGATATGCACTTGGATCAAGTGGTAAATCAGTTCCGTAAGTAGTCGTTTGATTACCATTTAAGGTAACCTGAGCCTTGCGGGCATAGATCAAGAAATCACCAGTTGCATTACCTAAACTAATATCATAATTACTTGCACCTGTTAGATTCTTAATCTTATTAAATGCAGCACTTGTTAAACGAACATAATAAGCTGGATTACCTATTTTATCGTTTTCTTGGGCGTTAGCATGGCTGACTGGATTACCAGCACTATCAACCACTTCTAAATCTTCTGGGGCTAAAGTGAAGCTTCCCAATCCAATTGGCTCATCATTTGAGTTACCCCATACTAGTTTAATATCACCATTATCAAGCTGTGTTTGGGTAATAGCTGCATTTTGACCATTATAAACTTGTGATGCAGTCCCACTTACGCCAATAATCAAACTTGCTGGATAAATGTGGTAAGTAATGCGGCCTGAAATTGTACTCTTTCCATCCTTAACAAAGGTGTAGTTAGGGTTAGCATTCGCAAAGGCCAATTTACCCTTTTCATTTAATTGTAAGTAGTAGTAACCAGCATCAGTTGGAGCAGTAATCTGCTTGCCATCTTGATCGACCCATTCAAAGTCATCGGCAGTTAATTCTGGAATAGTTAAGCCTTGAACATTATTGAAGTCAAAGTTCTTCTTGGTTTCTTCATTATTTGGATCGAAGCTGACTGCGTGACCATTGTATTCACTCTTTTCGTTACCATCTAACTGAACGTCTGGTGACACGGCTTGTGCAATTTGGAAAGTGGCGCTACCCGTATTATCCCTCGACAAAATAACATTGCCTTTACCAACGGCTTCATCAATTGCAGCTTGAATTTTATCAAGACCTGCGCTAGAAAGAGTCAGAGTATAATTACCAGCATTAACAGGTGCTTTACCATCTTGAGTATTCCAAGCGTAGTCTCCATCTGCAAGAGCAAAACTAGTTGGCAAGTTAACAATATTATTACCATTAATGGCTACCTTGATGGTTGAACCATCAGTATACAAATCAGCTGTCGTTACTGAGTTGCCATTGTAAACCATCGAATTGTGACCACTAAGTTCAGTATTAGCGCTAGCAGGAGTAATGGTGTAAGTCCCTGTTCCACTTGATGCTGTGGCAGCCCAAGTGACATTATCACTATTAATCTCTTTGATATGATTCCAACCGTCTTGTGATAAGCGAACTTCATATTTTCCAACATTAATTGGAACAGCAGTAGTCCAAGTCCCATCAACATTAAATTCAATATCACCAGCAACTAAGTTATAAGTTGGATTATTTGGTTCATTCAGCTTAATTGAGAAGCCGTTTAAGTAATCACTATTAGGACTACCAGTGTAAGTGTATGAAGGATTGCCACTAAATTCTGCAGATGCTTGGGCCTTGTTAATGACTAAATTACCGAAACTCGTGCCTTGGCTAATCTTGTAATTATCACCAACCGCTTGTTGAATCTTCGCAACACCAGTATCAGTTAAGACAACATGATAAACACCACCAGCATTTGTTGCAGTGATAGGCTTACCGCTGACATCAACAATTTGGAAATCACCAGAATCTAACTGTACATTGCTTAAGCTAGCTGTTGCTCCATCTTTAGAGCTAATACTTACTTGAACGCTGTTATTCCCATTAGCATTGTATTTAACGCTAATTGGTTGGCCCGTGTAAGTTTCGGTTTGGGTTCCATCGACACTTACAGTATTTTCAGCAGCTGTAATAGTGTAAGTAGCTAAGCCACCACCATTAGTCAAAGTAAAGTTAGGATTATCCTTCTGTAGAGTAGATAGTGCAGCGTCCTTAAGTTTTATGTAGTAAGTTCCAACATTTTCAGGATTACTGATCGAATTACCCTGAGCATCTACCCACTCATAGCTATCACTAGTAAGGCCAGTCGTATCTAAAACTACTTTGGCATTGTTAAAGTCAGCAGTAATTGTTAATTTTGAAGGATCGATGCTAGTCGTTGGTTGAGCATCATAGATCTTAGTATAATTTCCAGATGTCTGGTTGCTTAAAGTGAAAGTAACTGGTGCCGGATTAATGATATAGGTTGCAGTACTGGTAAATGTTGAATTACCCTGAGCATCTACCCATTTAATACTGTTATTACCAAATTCTTTTATAATATTTTGCTTACCTTGTTCCGACCAACGTAACTTATAGGTGCCTGTATTAGTTGGCATTTCAGTCGTCCAAGTTTGACCATTATCAGATGAAAATTCAACATCTCCGGCCTGTAAAGTATAAGATGCTCCAGTTGGTCCACTAACTCCAGCATAAATTGGATTATCACCATTCCCATCATTAAGGTCATTAAGAGTGATTGGACTGCCAGTATAAGTTGACTCATTAGTACCTGCCAAAAATGCTGTTGCAGTTGCCGTGTAGGTTATATTAATTACAGTCGGAAGTGTATCGATAGTGACAGTTTGAGCTGGAATAGGTCTCCAGTTTGGAATCTTTAATGTTGTTTCAGTAGTTGTCCCATCAGGATGAGTAACAATTTGTTTAATGACTTTCGTATAATTATCAGGAACCGGTATATTCTTGTAGCGGTCCCATTTACCTGTAGTCCAGCCACTACCATCAAAGCCATCAAATACTACTCCGCTATCTTCAGCATTTACTTTAACAGGTCTAGTAATCGT
This sequence comes from Lactobacillaceae bacterium, assembly GCA_011958095.1. Classification (GTDB taxonomy): domain Bacteria; phylum Bacillota; class Bacilli; order Lactobacillales; family Lactobacillaceae; genus Limosilactobacillus. Next base: position 5,640 of record BLMQ01000089.1, read on the forward strand.
GGCTGATTGAATGGTGGTAGATGGTTTGACCGTGGCAGACCCGTTTATAGATTTATCGATCCCAATCATGTTAATTACACGGTTAATAGTTTTTTTCGTCAATGATGTAGGTACATAGTAAGTCGTTAATTCGTTACGAACATACCATTGAGGAGCATTATTAGTAGTAAATACTGTATTGGAATTATAATTTGGATTAGCAAAATTTACAGTAGTATATGTGCCTGTAGAATTGAGGTTTACTACTACATAGTCATTGCCAGCATCAGGAGGAGTAACAGTAAATTGTCCATCTTGTGCTATATCCCATTTCCCAGAAATTACATGGAAACCTAAGTGGTCCTCATCACCAACCGTCTTATCCCAAGTCCAATCTCCATAAACCACTTTATTGATTGAAGCATTAATAGTCCCAGCTTGTTTGAAGAAAACTTGAATCTGCGCATCGGGTACAACTGATTGGCCATTCTTATCACCACCAGCAATCGTAAATTTAGCGGTTATTGTTCTAGCTTCAGTTTTATTTGGAACATAGAAAATAGTATGAACAGGTTGAGCTTCATAAAGAGATGCAGCCGTAGTATATGCAGTTGAGCCTTTAGAAATATCGCTGGTATCGCCATCACCACCATTCCAAGTAGGGAAAACAAATTGATTAGCTGGAACTTTATTAGTATTTGTAGCAGGACCACCAGTGTAAGCTGTATATCCAGCTAAGGTTGGTACATCGGCAGTTACCGTAGCCCACTCTTGCGGTAAATTAGTCCAAGTCCCGGATACTACATGGTAACCAGGTGTATTACTATCACCTTTTTTAGTATTCCATTGCCATGGACCATACGTAATATCTCCAGTTACCAAATCTTTTGTAGCTTGCCGAGTATAGTAAACATCTAAAACTGCGGAAGTAAAGGCATTACCATCCTCAGTGTAAGTACCGTCTTCATTAACCTTTGTCTTAACGTAATTTACGGTAACAGCGCGTGTTTCTTGTGCAGCTGGATCAGTATTGGTTACATCTTGTGTTTTATGAACTAAGTGAACAACAACATTTGCACCATAGAATGAAGGAGCAACCTCAGTCGTCCATTTATAATTTGGTATTGTCCAATTACAACTTGGATCTGTAAACGGCTTCCAGAAATCCCCGGCAACTGTTGCTCCTGCAGGTACTCCAGAGACACTAACAGATTGATACTTAACTGGATTTACGCCATCTGGAAATGTAAGTCGAGTATATGCCCCATTACCAGCATTTTTTATATCAAATTGAGTAATTTCCTTATTTTCCGTATCGTCCCAGTAAGTGATCGTAAACTGCATTTGTTGAGTAACAGTAACATTAGCAGTAGCGGGAGCAGTTACGGCAGTGTATTGCTGGCCATTCACAGAAACTGGATAAGTTGCAATAACTTTAACATTATATGTTCCTACTTGATTCCAGTTTGGTTCACTATTATCAGCAAATTCAAATGTAGTATCTGCTGGAAAATCAGCCACATTAGCAACTAAATCTTTAGCTGTTAAACTCGTACCTTTATAGACAGTTTTATCCTGAATTTGAAGATTTTTCTTTTGATCTGCCGGGATAGTAACAACTTGGTATGTAGCATTCGCATAGTTAACTAGATGATTATTGTGACCCGTTACATCATCAACAGGGGCAGTTGAAACTCTCTTTAGTACATAGTTATGTTCAGTAACATAATCCTCAAGCTTTTGATCAACCATGTCTTTGTAACTATTAATGGCATCGGTCATGTTGCTTGCGGCAGCTGCATCATAAACAACAGGGAACGAAATGGTTGTACTTTGCCCACTATCTGCATTATTAATAGTAATATTATGTGTATTATTGTTTTTATTGGATAAAAGAGTGTAGAGATTACCACTAGTCAAAATAATTGGTTGAGTTACTTGACCAAATCCTAAAATCTTTAAGTTGTTTGCAGTAATTGTAGCGTTATTACCAAGATAAACCACAGTCTTGTTATTATTTATGACACTTGATGCACTAGTTACCTTACTAAAGTCCCACTTGGAAAGGTCAACATATTGAGCATTGGAGCCTTGAAATAAAGCAGTCATATTAGTTACATGGCTTATGTTCCAGTTAGCAATCGCACTTGCATCAACCAATGATCCTTCATTAGCAAAAATTGCAGTAAGATTAGTTACCTTACTGGTATTCCAGTTTTCTAGACCATGCAGGCTAGTTAATGCTTGGTTAACATTAAATGCCCGGTTCATATCCGTCACACTGCTAGTATCCCAATTAACTAAGGCACTAATGTCAATCAAATTAGCATCACTCATAAAAATGACGCCCATGTCAGTTACATGACTTACATCCCAATTTTCTAGACCTTGTAAGTTCGTAAAACTATTATTAGCAAATGCAGTGTTGAGGTTTTGTAAACTGCTAGTCTTCCAATTGCTTAAAGGAGAAAGATCTGTAACTTTATTAACATTGTTGAAAATCCGATTCATATTCGTGACTTTTTGAACATCCCAGTTTTCCAAACCAGTTAAGCTAGTCAAGCTAGTCGCATTTTGAAACAAAGCAGACATATTAGTGACATTAGAAACATCCCAATCACTGACCCCACTCAAAGAGAATAGCTTAGAAGCATTATCAAAAGTTGATTGCATTGACGTAACGCTACTTGTGTCTAAACTATTGGCCTCAAAATTAGTCAAATTTGCGTCATTTTGGAAAGTATTATCTAAATTAGTACTTGCGAGCTTAATCTTCTTGTCATCAGTCTTACTAAAAGCAATCGTAGTAGCATTTTTCCAGCTTTTAATTAAATCATTAGAAATCGACACTTGAAGACCATCAGTTGATTTATTAGTGGCCGCAAAGTCAGCCTCATTAGGCACAATAATGTGAGTTTGATCGCCAGTGTAGCCAGTTAATTGGTAATAATTGTTTCCATCAAAAGTGGTCGTCTGCCCTGTCCACTTAGAAGTATCTAATGTCCCCCACGTAGCAGAATCATATCCGCCATTAGTAGTAGCTGCGGTTGCAACAGTTTTATTTTCTTGAAGTGCTTCATTGGCAGGATTCTCAGCAGTATTTACATTGAGAGCAAGAAAAGCATTTTTATTTTCTTCTTCACTATTAGTTCTATTTGTATAAGAAGCGGAACTTGAGTTTTCAGTATCCTGAGCAGTTGTAATCTTTTGTTCACTGGTTTTAGAAGTATCAGTAGTATTAGCTACAACATTTTTCTTCGTTTCACCAGATTGTTGAGCACTCTCAGTCACGGAACTTTGCGGTTGTGCCGATTCCGCTGCAGTTACAGTACTGCCACTTGCTTGCGTTGTTGCTGGGGTAGTCGTATCTGCTTGGACACTAGCATTTACTACTGCCGTTGCCCCAAAAGCCAGCATAAAAGTAGCACAGGCAGTAATCCACTGTTTCTTTGCTTTGTATAATTTATAATTCTTATTTTTGGGAGTCATGCTCCGTAAAGGATTATTTTTACTCATAAGATATCCCCCGTCTCTTAGTCATTTATCTTCTTATAATTATAGCCTAATCTAAATCCTTTTAAATTAACTTTTTTATCATCTTATTAATTTAAAGGCCAACAGAATTTATACTTGGCATTGTTAAGAGCAAAATTAATAAAAAAACGAATGGTCGCTTTACGCTTAATCCCATCCGCTACCACAATACACTAGTCATTGCTTTTCGTTGTTTCTTTCGGTTGCTTCTTTGCAAATAAGTGATACACGAGTCGGGCAACCAGTGCTTGTAAAACAATCGTTACTACGCTTGTGCAAGTTTTCTTTCCCATCTCATAATTTTAGCTCCCTTACTTAAATCATGCCTTGTAGTTAAACCTAAGCTTCTATCACTTTAATTATACTCGCTTCTTATTAATTTGTTTAATAGAATCCTTTGTCCTAATATTGAATAAAATTATTAATTTTCATAATAATCTTCAATTCATCAATATAAACGTGTAAAAAGCCCCTTTCATTCGATAGTTACGAATAAAAGGGGCTTTAAATTACTACAATGTCATCTTTTAGCTAATTATAATTTTATTATTAATTTTCAAGATAATTTAATGGCTTATCAACATTAACCTTTGTTCCTTGATACTTTTTAGCAATCCATTGTTGAATTTGCTTATTATGGTAAAGCTTGACTAACTTCTTATATTCTTTATTATCACGGTTCTTCTTAGCAGTTGCTAAAACATTAATGTTATCCTTCGTGCTTTGATCAACCTTTTCATGATAAATAGAATCTTTCAACACATTTAAATGACCAGTTAACGCAATCGTATTACCGATTAATACTAAATCAGTTGACTTTAATACCCGTGGTCCGGTGGTATCATCAATTTCTTTAAATTGAAGGTTCTTTGGATTAGCCGCAATCTCATTAGTTCCACTTGTTGCCCCAAAGCCCGGCTTCAATTTTATCAATCCTGCACTTTGTAAGAGCAAAAGGCCACGAGCCGTGTTTGCTGGGTTATTAGCGATTGCAACTGTGGCACCATCTGGAATATCTTTAACACTCTTATACTTATCTGAATATAAGCCCATTGGTTCTAAATAGGTAGTTCCAATTGCCGCTAATTGTGCTTTCTTATTTTCCTTATTATAGGCTTGGAGATATGACCATGATTGGAAAGCATTTACGTCAATTTCACCACTAGCAGTCGCCCGGTTTAAGGCTACGGGATCAGTAAAGCTCTTGACCTTAACCTTCAAACCTTCACTTTTGGCCTGCTTACTGTTTGCAATGTGTTGCCAAACTTGGACATCTGGGCCAATCGTTCCAACAGTAATCTCATCGTTGCGGGCAAACCCACCATTAGCGCCCACACTAAGTCCAGCCGCAACTAAAATCACTACTACAATACCAACAATCCACCAACCGGTATGCTTTTTCTTTCTCATCATAACTACCCCTTTACTTTTGTTTTCGCTATTCGTCATAACTAGTCGCAATAGCCAACGGGATCCGACATGTCGTTATTCTCGAGAAATCCTTAGTCAGCGTTTACCAAAATTATTATTAGTCAACCACGTGCCGTTCAAATGGCTTATCTGAAATCCCTTCATCAAGAATCTTCTTTGACCATTCCTTAGCAGAGAACAATGAATGATCACGATAGTTACCACAAGATTCAATCGTTGTTCCCTGAACATCTTCCCACTTAGTCTTGTAGGCAATTTCTTCAAGTGAAGACTTCAAGGCCTTGGCAACTTCAGTAGTTGAGTGTTCACCCCACGTAATTAAGTGGAAACCAGTCCGGCAGCCAAATGGGGAACAATCAATCACGCCATCCAAACGGTCACGAAGTAAGCCAGCAAGCAAATGTTCAATTGTATGCAAACCAGCAGTTGGAATTGCATTTTCATTTGGTTGGACTAACCGTAAATCATAGTTGCTAATCTTATCTCCCTTTGCCCCTTCTTCAACAGTAATTAAACGAACGTAAGGTGCCTTAACCTTTGTGTGATCTAGTGTAAAACTTTCAACTTTAGCCATAATAAATCTCTCCTTTTCTGCCTGATGAGAATGAATCTTGGAACTAAAAAATCCCTAGGAACGGCAATCTAACCAATTCCTAGGGACGTTTAATACTAATTAACGTGATACCACCCTAATTCGACCTTACCTCACAGTAAGCTCCGCATGAAGTACTCGCTTGAATACTCCAGCACGATAACGGGTGCTAAGCGCTTGCTGCTAACGTTAACCGCTCACAGCATCAGTCTGCTCCAAGACCATCTTCATCATTATCCGCAATGCCGGTTCTCATCAATATCAGCTCTCTGTAAAAGCATTAAATGATTACTCATCTTTTCTAAGCATTTTCTAATTTAATTGTCATTATAATATCGTTATCCTTACAAAATGTCAACACCTATTTCAAAATTATTCATGATATAACATTCTTAACGTTTTAGCATCATTTTTAGTTATTCCGTTTTTGATATTTCGTGGGATCATCACACTATGCTCATATTCTGGAGCGTGAGCCAATCCAAGGGCATGTCCCAGTTCATGTTGGGCAACCTCACTTCGAAATTCTTTATTAGTATAATCTAACTGATTAGGGTCCAAAGTTGAAGCTGCCTTATGCAAGGTATTCGTAGTGGGGGCATATTCCGTCCGAGTTGAGCCGAGTTCAGATGTTGTATAGCCAACACCATTATTTCCCGTATTATTTCGTGCTAGATCACCATCAGCCGCAATAATATTAGCCTTATCTTCGTTCTTAGTCCAGCGGATATGAACTGCTTTCGTCTTATTCCACTTTTTGACTGCATCACGAAAAGCCCATTTTAATTTTGGATCAGCAGTTTCCATGTAAATAGTAATATTCTTTTTCTTCCACCTAAATCCTTCAAGCGGTGTCGGTGTATTTTCTGGGATTCTTAGCCGTTCTGCATTTGGTCGTTGGCCGCCATTAGAAAACTGAAAATCATTACTATCAGAAGAATCCTGGCTAAAAAATGATGATTGGAAAGGTTGGGAAGGCGCATCTGCATCAGCAAGGACATGATAATCGCTAATTCCAACCATCCCCGCGACTAAGAGTGCTACTAAAAATCGACGCATTTAATCATCCCCATTCCATAAAGTTAGAAATGACAACACGGTTCGAGGCGTTCTTGCCAGAAACTGACAATCCAGTTCTGGGAGAAAAAGCCGATCACCGTTCCAATATTAAAAGCAAAGATTGCATGATTTTTAAGAGAACATAACAAGATAATGATAACGGGCAAGACAATGTTAAAGTATTTCGTGAATTTAAGACTGGCACGGCGCTTTAAATAGACTGTCAACTTATCATGCGGGTGAAAACAACAATCACACTGTTGATAAAGGGCATACCCGGCAAAAGCAATCACTAAGCCAAGCAGGTCAAAACCGAAACGCAGAAAAATGTTCATCGTATCAATTCCCCAAAATCGCCATAAGTTCGCAAATAGTTGCATGAAAATACTGTACGGAACTAAAAATGTTAACTCCCAGCCAAATTCTTTAGGAACAAATTCACCAACCAAAAGAATATTAAGACCAATCACAAATAATCCTTCTGTAAAAATTGTCTCTGTCATGTTCCAATTCATCATATGCATAATATTGACGATGGAGGCTGGCCAGAGCATACTCCCTAAGTTTGTTACAATCGTCATTGAATGACCGATTGAGTTTAAGACAATCGCCAGCGCTAAAAATACATACCGACGCATTTTTATCATCCCGTTTACGCTTATTCTCTATCACAGTATTTTAGCACGCTTATTGATTTTATGCGTTTATCTTGTCCTGAATTTTTGTAAGTATGCAAAAGAGAGTGGGAAATAACCTCCTCGACAAGGCAGTTGGCTAAGCTAGGACGATGATTAGTACGGCACGGGCTGATTATCGTTCGTACTTAGACTCGAGCCTTGTGGCGACGCGAAGCTAGTTCCACGTTATCTTTCTATTGTTCATAAAAGTAGTTGAGGCTGAGAGAAAACAAAAATTTTCACCCGGCCCCTATTGTTTCAATCAGTTTTAAACATTAGTCGCGTTCAAAGCCATCCATAATAATGTAAGACTTGATTGCTTCACGCTTATCCATTGCTTCATAGGCTTCTTGAATTTGGTCAAGGTCAAAACTTTTAGTAAAGACCTTACCAGGGTTAATGTCACCATCAAGAACAGCCTTCAACAATACGTCCTTGTCGTAAGTAGTTACTGATGCTGGACCACCACCGACAATAGTGTTGTTGTAGAATGGCACCGTCATGTCCATCTTTGGCGTATGAGGTAAACCAACCCGACCAACGATGGCGCCAGGACGACCAACCTTCATGGCAGTATCAGTTGATTGTCCAGTACCAACACATTCAAGGACAGCATCAGCACCGGCACCATTCGTGAGTTCCATGATCTTTTGAACTGCGTCGTCACCACGTTCAGCAACATTGTCAGTAGCACCAAATTCCTTAGCAAGAGCTTGACGGTCAGCGTGACGACTAGTAGAAATAATCTTCTTAGCGCCCCGCATCTTAGCAGCAATAATGGCGCAAAGACCAACCGCACCGTCGCCCATTACAACAACTGTATTGCCAGCACTAACATTAGCAACTCGAGCAGCATGGTAACCAGTGGCCATTACATCAGCAAGGGTCAATAATGACTTAAGCATCCCCTCACTATAATCACTTGGCTTACCAGGAACTTTTACAAGTGCCCATTGCCCGTGTTGGAACCGAACGTATTGAGCTTGCACACCAGAGCTAAAGTTATCGTTGTGGCTTTGACAAGAACCATCGAAGCCCTCGCGACAAGCAGCACAGTACCCACAACCATGAGTAAATGGAGCAATCACAAAGTCACCCGGTTTGACAGTAGTGATATCTTCACCGACTTCTTCAACAATTCCAATTGCTTCATGACCAGAATTTTCAGAATCTTTTTCGACGGGATTGATTCCACGGAAGTTCCATAGGTCAGAACCACAAACACAAGTCCGCACTACCTTAATAATCACGTCATCAGGCTTTTCAATTGTTGGGCGGTCAACATCAACAATCTTCATCTGACCCGCTTTTTCAAAAATTGCTTTTTTCATTGGAATTGCCTCCTTTATTCTAAAAATAGTTTAGAACTATCCAATTCCAAAATCCAATATTTAAATTTTATTCTTTTCCATTCAGTTTTTGAATATCTATCTCTATCCAATTTTATTATTTTATACTATAAAATATTTTATAACGTGTTAATATAGAGGTGATAAATAAAGTTATTAGTATGGTCTTAGCTTTACTTATCACTTTCTTTTTAGGGAATGGGGTCACGAGCTGGCGATTTAGATGCATCGTTGAGCGCACAGTAATAATCTTTGCCGTTGCTTGATGACGCCATTTCTTTCAAAAAAGAATTCGTTGTTTTCTAGATAGAATATTCATTAATACACAGTTACAAAACAATCTCTATTTAGAGACAGCTTTTCCAATAACAATCCCACCATGACGTCAGATGGTGGGATTGTTTCTTTTATTATTGATTTGCAATCCGTTCAAAGTTACTTTCCAGATCCGTATTAGTCGTTGGATGACAATCTGGATCACCATTATTCGATTGATCAACTAACACAACCGGCTTGCCATTATGGAAGGCAAAAAAGTACGTAATTCGGTTCGGTAATGGCGGTTCTGTCCCATCATGATTATAAATAGCGACAACATTATATTCATAATCACCCTTGCCTGATGGTGCCCAGCCAATCAAGCCAGACTGACCTTCTACTAATTCTTTGCTTAAACCATCAGGGTATGTTATTCCTGTTGAAACCTTCAATTCATTTTGACCATCATATTGTTCATAGGATTGGTGCATTGTTGGCCCCCATTTTTGCATAAATGATGCCAACTGCTCATTCTTTTGGTTATTCCATAATGAACTATCGTGATGCGACTCACTACTGCTTGTATTATTAGTAGTGGTAGTATTTTGATTGCTACTAGCTTCTGAATTAGTCTTTGCGGTATTGCTACTGCTTTGCGTGTTTTGGTTGCCACAACCAACCAAGGCAACGCTTAAGCCAGCGATCGCAAGAACTCCTATTAATTTTTTCAATTTTATCCTCCCGAAACGTAAATAAAGACCAGAAAGAATGCTTCCCTATCCTTTCCAGTCTAGCTATTAATCCTCAACTTTTTTAGCGTCGTTCATTGCCTTCATGATAGAAGGATTCTTTGAATGACAATCCTTGATCATTTGAATATCTTCTTCGCTTAATTCAACAGTGTATTTAGCCATGATCTTCCCTCGCTTTACTTAAAAAATTACACCCTTACTATATCACATCACAGGAGACGTGTCTGGCTTAATCAGTAAATTAAGATCATTAATTGACATTCAACGGAGATTTGCTAAGATTAAATTAAATTGCATAAACGGGGAGCTTGCAGACAGGCTGAGAGGGGACTATGCGTCTCGACCCAATGAACCTGATTTGGATAATGCCAACGTAGGAAGGACTAATAGAGGACGACCAGGATCATAGTGATTACTGGTCGCTTTTTACTTTGCACTATCTTAATCAAATTAAACTTAAGGATGGTGGAATTATGCAACGACAGACAACAATTACCGAAAACAGCATGATTTGGTGTGGCGCTGGAATTTCAATTGCTGAAATCCTAACCGGTACTTACTTGGCTCCTCTTGGTTTTACAAAAGGGATTGCTGTAATTATCATCGGTCACATTATCGGCTGTTTTTTGCTCTTTTTAGCTGGAATTATCGGCGGGCAGCAACGTCTTAGTTCAATGAATGCTGCAAAAATTAGCTTTGGACAAAATGGTAGTAAATTTTTTGCCTTATTGAACGTTCTCCAACTGATCGGCTGGACCGGAATCATGATTTATGACGGTGCATTAGCAGCCAATGGGGTCTGGCACCTTAATCAAGCATTATGGGTCATTTTAATCGGCGCCCTGATCATTGGTTGGCTGCTCGTTGGGGTTCGGCACCTTTATTATCTTAATCTTGTAACCATCTCGACGTTATTAATTTTAAGCGGCCTCCTATGCGCAGCAATTTTTACCCACCATTCTGCTAGTTCATCAACTGGTACATTGTCATGGGCTCAGGGGATGGAGCTAGTTATCGCCATGCCATTATCGTGGTTGCCACTTATTAGCGATTACACCAGTGTTGCTCAACGACCCGTGCCAACCAGCGGGATTAGTGCAATTGTCTATGGCCTGACTAGTTGTTGGATGGCTTTCATCGGTTTAGGAGCCGCCCTCCTTACTCATGACATTAATATCGCCACTATTATTTTGCGGGCCGGATTGGGAATTGCCGGTTTATTTATCATTATTTTTTCCACAATCACAACAACCTTCATAGACGCTTATTCTGCCGGTGTTTCTTCAAAAACGATTTTCAGTAAATGGTCAGGAACAATGGCCGCAATTGGTGCAACAATTCTAGGAACAATTAGTGCGTTGATTTTCCCCATGGACAACTTCAGTAATTTTCTTTACCTTATTGGTTCTGTCTTTGCTCCAATGATTGCAATTCAAATTACAGATTACTTCATCTTGAAAGTAGATTATCGTCAACAAAATTGTCAATGGGCTAACCTAATTCTCTGGTTGATTGGCTTTATCATTTACCGAATTCTGCTAAATTATTCATTTCCGCTCGGCAGTACCGTTACTACCATCATTGTCATCATCGCAATGACCTGGGGCACCTGTCGCGTTATGAAATTAGTTAAAGCAAAATAGTTAAGCTAAATAATTACAGGAAAAGAATATTAAGTTCATTTGTCCTAATAACCGTTTAGGGCAGGCGGACTTTTTATTTTAAATTCAGTTCAAACCCCATATGTTTATTGTCAATTTTGTCATCAATATAAATCGTTCCGCGTTTTATAAAGCCAATCTCCTGGCCTATTTTTTGGACGGGAATATTTTTATAATGCGTATCATAGCGGAAATTCCTTACTCCCTGCAAATAACCAACCGTAAGTAAGTTAGAAAAGATGTATTTTCCAAAACCTTGACCATTTTTAGAAGGAAGAACTGCTAGTCGATGAATGATCGCATATGGCTCATTCGGCTTTAACCATGATCCATCTTTAATCTCTTCATACGTTTGTTCCGGAGTTAGTTGTAAAGTAGCCGTCCCAACAATTTTTTGGTTATCAATTAACACCCAATTATAACCAGCTTTAATATCACTTTTCATCGTTTTTGGGAAAGGATGACCATCTTGCCATTGTGGATTACCCTTTTCTTTTAATTGCGCTCGGGCTTGCTCAATAATTTCCATAACCCTTTGAAGATCATCCTGGTTTGCCCGTCGTAAGTAAATTGCCATTATACTTTCTCCTTAATCATCTCTCATTCCTAAACAACAAAATCTTAATATATTAATGTATGGTTATTTTATCATGATTAATTATTGGACTGGTGGGGCTTTAGATAAGTTTAAATCATTTATCATAGCGTTTTCATCTTAAGGCACTCTTTACTTTTTATCCATATATTTTTCGCTTAATTTTGGCTTAATATAATTAAGGTAATATCGCACTAACTTGATGAGGTACTTTTTATGCTCAATAAATATTCAATCTCTACTAGTGGGCCGCAAAAAACAACCATCGCCCTTAAGCAAGCTGATTTAATTATTCTAACTCGGCCTACTGACGAAGAAATTCAACAACTTTGTCAAACATTTAACTTAAACAAATTTTCTTTTCGCTATCGCTCTTCACCTGAAGAAGTATCACGCTTTCACCGAACTACTAGTGATGTGTTAGATAACCCCTTTTTCCTTGTAGTTTATGATTATATTTCTTCTTTCAAACATATTGAAAAACAACTTGCACCATCACTCATTATTTTTGATTCTGATCACCTTATTATTTGCACTGATAGTGAAGATAGCTGTAAAAATATTACTAATAGCAACTACTCTAATTTAAGTGAAATTCTTTTTAACTATATTTCGCAATGCCAATATAAAATTATGGATGTTCTTGTAAGCTATAAAAAACAAATTGATGACTTAGATAGTGCTGCAAGACGTGGCTTTAGTAATACACGATTAAGAGAATTGACAACTCTTACCAGAAAACTAGTCTTTCTTGAGCATACAATGGTTGATCAAACGTCAACAATTGAAGCTTTAGTTAAGTCAGATTTTTGTCAGAATGTCCCACAAGACATCTGTCAAAATTTAACAGTTGAACAACAGCGGTTAACAAAAGCTATTCATATTTTTCGCGATTTATTAGACTCTATCAGTAGTCTTTTTACTGCAATGATGGATAGTAATCTTAATAACTTAATGAAATTTCTTGACTCAGCTGGGCTAGTAATTGCAGTAGCGGCATTAGTTACCGGCTTCATGGGAATGAATGTTGGCGGTCTTCCTTGGAAAGATGATTTGTATGGATTCTGGATAACGCTTGGGATCGCTTCTATCTTGTCATTGCTAATTGCCTACCTGCTTCATCGTAAACAATATCTTAAATAAAAAGGTCTCCCACTTCGGAGACCTTTTTATTTAACTTTATATCATCGAATTTGTTCAAACTTAGTCGCTTTATGATCAATTCCTTGACCAGCATTGGCAATCTGATAAGTAAAGTTACCAGACCGCATCTTTTTGCCTAATGCTAACATGTGATTATATTGCCACATCGAAACCTTCCCATTCTGGAGTTTCGAAAGTGTCAACCGATTTCCTTGCGCCTTATAATTCCACTTGCCATCCTTAGCGTTATCTTGGTAGGCTTGTTGAAAATCACTAGCGCTATTACTTGCTTTAATTGCTGTATCTTTATCCGGAGTAACAACAACCTGATCTCCGCTTGTGGCAAAGGTCATATAGGCATTCTGATTGCCCGACACTGATGTATACTCATAAACGTGACCAGGAAGGCGTTTAGCCACTGTCCGACTGGCATAGAGGTAAAAGCCACCAATGACAACCATTGCTGCTACTAAAACAGAAATAATAATTTTTGTCTTTTTTTGCATTTTTATCCCCTATTACTCATCGTCAGAAGTGTCGGTGTCGTGGTCACTTGTAGTAGCTTGACTGTTGCTATCCTCATCATCACTGCTGCTTTGACTGCTGTCATCGCTGCTTTCACTTTCGCTACTACTACTGCTGCTATCGCTATCTTCATCATCCTTAGTGCTGCTACTATTGCTGTTATCAGCGTCATCATTAACACTAGCGTAGACATGGATTTCGTTGCCATCTTTTTCAATGTAAACTGTCGTATCCTTCTTGGCTTTTGAACCTAGGGCACTTTCGATTTCACTAAGGATCGCATCATAGTCATTCTTCTTAGCATCCTTTAAGATAGCTGCTGAATCAACATTAAGTTCATCAGCGTCACTACCCCCATCCCCTTCGTCAAAGGACAGTTTGTCATTATTATTGGCATCATTCAAGCCGCTCACAATGTCAGAAGCACTGACTGATGAAGTATGCTTCTGATGCTTAGCAGACTTAGTTGAACTGGATTGACTAGCGCTTTGTTCATTATCATTGTCGTTATTGTTAAATGAATTTACCGCGCCCGCCTTGTAAATTGTTGTCGAATGATCAGAATTGTCGGAATTATCGTAATTCTTAACAACAGATTGTGGTTGAACAGCAATATTTACTGTTGTTGGGCCATTATTGATTGTAATTTTTGTCTGGGCAACAACATTCGGATTTACGTTGGGATCATAACCAGCAGGAACGCTTCCTTCACGGTTTAAGATAAGAACATCCCCAGCAAAAATTAAATTAGCATTTTGAATGTTATTATCGTAGCAAAGTTTAGCAACTGAAATCCCAGTTGCGGCTGAGATTCCCGATAAAGTATCTCCCCACTGAATAATATAACGCGTGCCATTAAGGTTATTCGTATTAATGTGTTGCATCGCCATGTTATTAGAAATTTGTTCAGGGGTATTAGCAATCCAATTAGTAATATCAGCCTGCTCTTCTGGTGATCCGCTGACATTATCAGCCTCAACAGTTGCCATAGAGCCAATCATTACTGACCCTGCTAAAACAGCAGTCATAAAAGTAGCTGCTAGTTGCTTCTTACTTAACTTCATAAAATTATCCTCCCTAATAGTATCAAACCTATTAATCCAAAAATAATTTTACTGCTATTGGAATAATTCTTCAAACGCATCTAATCATTTCTATTTGGCGCTTGTTTTAATCAGATAAAGCGAACCAAAAACTGCGATCAAGGCATAGATTGCCCCCACGTACCCAATCTGGTTAATTTGGACAAAATTAATACTGATTGATGCGGTTAAGGAGCCAATCGATACCCCCACGTTAGTACAAATTGGGTTTAATGAAGAAGCCAAATTCATTGCTTCCGGGTATTCCCGATCAGCAATATTCAGAAACATTACTTGCAGAATTGAACCGGGCATTCCTAGAACAAAACAAATAACACACAATAACAGAATTCCTAACCATGCAACATGGAACATTGCATTCATCAACAATAAACAAATAAGGACGGTGCTACTAATAACAGTAAGTTTAGTGATCCCAAAACGGTTTGCGATTACGCCGGCACATATATTACCAAGAATAAAGGTGATCCCAATAAGTCCTAATAACCATGTTAAGTTAGTCGTACTAAAGCCAAGGACAGTAGTAATAATTGGGCGAACATAAGTATAGAAGGTATATTCAGCGGACATTAATGTTACCATTATGATAACCCCAAGAATTATTCGCCGATCCTTAAAAAGTTGAACTTGGTTACTTAACGAAGCATTTTCTTGACGACTGTCCCGTGGTACCAGCCAATATAAAAAGCCACAAATAATTACGGTTAAAACCGAAATGAGGGCAAAAATATCCCGCCAAGAAAAAGCATTACTAATTGCCGTTCCAACGGGGACCCCTACAATCGTAGCAATACTAAAACCAGCGAAAGTTGAAGCGACCAGCATTGCCCGTTTTTCAATTGGTGCAATCATACTTACAAATACAAGAATCAGTGAAATAATCGTCCCCGCGACCGCAGCTGTTACAATCCGCGAAACGAATAGCCAAAATAGGTTAGGTGCAACTGCGGTTAAAGTGTTACCGATTAAAAATAGTAACATCAGCACCATCAAAACCTTGAAACGATCAAACTTACCTGTCAAAGTGGTAATTAAGGGCGTGCAGATAGCATAAATAATTGCAAAACTAGTAACTAAAAAGCCAACCGTTGATAATGAAGCATGGTAACTTTTGGCAATATCAGAAATAACCCCCACAACCATAAATTCATTACATCCTAATAAAAATGCGGTTAAGACAAAGGCAACGGACTGCAAGCGAAATTTAGACATATTTTTAGCTCCTTTCGTATAAAAAAATGCTGGAAAAATACCGATAAAATCAGTATTTTTCCAGCAACCTACCTTCGAACGTACCTTTTGAAATATAAAAGGCATATCTACAAGTTGTAGTATAGCAAAGGATTATTTTAGTTTCAATTCTTCTTGAAAGATAGTATCTGTCAAATTTTCCTAGATCGCCTAAAATATACATCTTTCTAGGATAAAGATGTCAATAAAAACTGAACTAACTGGTAATAATCGTCAAGAAATTGGGCATTAATCTCTTTTAGGCTCATAAATAGAGCAGGCAACTATTAGCTACACAAAGGTTTTTCCTAGTATAATGTGGATAATTAGATATATTATTCATAATAAAGGAATGATAATTAATGACAGTAGATGGAATCAATCTTGATAAAATTAAAGAACAAACAGCAACAGGTTTAACCGAATTATTGGATCAAGCTCAGTTAGAAAAAGATGACCTCGTAGTGTTAGGTCTTTCAACTAGTGAAGTCCATGGCGGAATAATCGGAAAGGACTCTAACATTGAGATTGCCCGGGCGATTGTTTCGACAGTTGTTAATATCTTACGAAAACACCAACTCCATTTAGCAGTCCAAGGTTGCGAACACCTTAACCGGGCACTTGTTGTCGAACAAAGTGTAGCTAAGGAGCGCGACTTTGAACAAGTTACAGTCTTCCCTTCGCTCCATGCAGGTGGTGCAGGACAAATTGCTGCTTTTGAAAACTTTAACGATCCGATTGAAGTTGAACACATTACTGCTGAAGCTGGCATGGACATCGGTGATACCTCGATTGGCATGCATGTTAAGTTTGTCCAAGTTCCAGTTCGTACTTCGATAAAACAAATTGGCCTAGCTCATACGACTTATCTCCGCAATCGACCAAAATTGATTGGTGGTGCGCGCGCAAAATACGAATGGGATCCGTTTGACAATAAATAATTTTAATTATGAGGCTGCGAGAAAACTTTTGCTTTTTCAACAGCCTCGTTTTTTTATACGAATCTTGTTACGATATCGTGGAAATCCTTGTAGACTAGCTTTGCGTTGTAGCCATCCTTGCGGGAGTGGGGCTAAAAACTCGCAAGCAAGTTTAATCATATTCCCTTTTTCGTTCAATTATTTAACTTTTCGATTACCTAGTTCCCAAAAAGCGAGGGCAGAGGCAGCCGCCACATTTAAGGAATCAACGCCCGGCGCCATCGGGATCTTAATTGTAAAATCACTCTGCGCAATTGTATTTTCTCTTAATCCCGGCCCCTCTGAACCAAGGATAATTGCTAATCTATCCACCTCAGCTAACTGAGGATCATCAATATCAACCGTGTTATGACGGAGCGCCATCGCGGCTGCTTTGTAGCCAGCTCGATGAAGAAGATCAATTCCTTCTGATCGCCAAATCTTAGCATCAACATAGGTCCACGGTACTTGGAAAACCGTTCCCATAGCTACTCGTGAGGCCCGGCGATAAAGGGGATCAGCTGAGTCACTCGTCACAATTACCCCATCAATTCCAAGAGCTGCAGCCGAGCGAAAAATTGCCCCGATGTTGGTGGGATTAACAACACTTTCCAGGATTGCGATACGCGGATGGTCACTGGGCATAGTAGCTAAAAAGTTATCTAGACTTGGCCGCTCGACTCGGTGCATAGCCGCTAATGCTCCTCGTAAAAGATTATAGCCACCACCAGCCAACTGCCGAAGTAATTTACTATTAACTACATAAATTGGCGTTTGTTCTAATCCCCTAGTTTGGTTAATTGCCATTTCATGATCCAAATCAGCCAAGTCACGCTCTAGTTCCTTTTCTTCTATTAAAAGAGACGCTGGCCGATAGCCTGCTCGCAAAGCTCGTTCAATTACTTTGGGGCTTTCCGCAATAAATAAACCCGGATTAGGTTCAAGGGCATGAAAAAGTTGCGCTTCATTAAGCCGCATATAGGGATCTAAGTCTGATCCTGTGAGATCTGTAAGAAAAATTAAATTATGCATATTGAATTTACCTTATCTTTAAAACTGAATTAGTTTAGTATACTCTTATTTTCGATCTTTTTCATGACGGTTATTTTATAACGAGTTTCGTTTGCCGATTAGTAATAAAATCACGTTGAATCAAAAGAGAAACAATCATTGCTAAGGCATCAATAATTATGAAAACAATTAAGGTAACGTAGTAATTGTGGAGAACTTGGTGCGTGTAAGAAAGAAGAAGTGGTCCCACCATCCCGGCAATTGCCCAGGCAGTTAAGATATAGCCATGAATAGCTCCAAGTTCTTTTGTCCCAAAAACATCACCGAGATATGCCGGAATCACAGAGAATCCCGCCCCGTAACAAGACATTAGTAAACACAGTGCTAATGCAAAGATAAATGGCGTCTTAAATAAAAGAAGAACAAAGAGCATTACAATATCAAGAATAAAAATCAAACTATAGGTAAGCGGCCGGCCAATAAAATCTGATAAAGTTGCCCAAGCTAGACGACCAAAACCATTAAATAGACCAATGATACCCACCATTACGGCAGCCGCACTCGCTGTCATTGTCGTCATGTCCTGAGCCATTGGTGAAGCAGCTGAAACTAGCCCAATTCCGGTAGTGATATTAATAAAAAACATAAACCACAGGAAGGCAAATGTCCGTGTCCGCAAAGCCTGATTAGCAGTTAATTCGCGACCAGTCAAACTTATCCGTTCAGCATTCTTAGCAATCGCTGGAGGGAGTTCATGTGATCGTGGCTTCTTGATAAATTGGGCAGCAATCAGCATTACAACAAAATAAAAGCCTCCGAGAATGTAGAAGGTATTTACAACGCCAACGTTCGCCATTAAACTTTGCGCAATCGGCCCCGTAAGCATCGCTGCAAAACCAAAGCCCATAATTGCTAAACCAGTAGCTAGTCCCCGCTTATCGGGAAACCAACGCACGATAGTAGAAACCGGGGTTACATATCCTGACCCTAATCCTAAGCCACCTATTACTCCATATGCGACATATAATAACCATAATTGATGAGACTGAATCGCTAATCCCGTTAAGGCAATGCCACTCCCATAGCAAATACTTGAAATAGTTCCAGTAACTGTTGGTCCAACTTTTTCTACTAAACGCCCCATAAAGGCAGCTGACATCCCCAAGCAAAAGATAGCTAAGCTAAATGCAAACGATACTGAAGTTTCCTTCCAACCAGTATAGCCAGAGATTGGTTTTGTAAATACACTCCATGCATAGACACTACCGATCATCAAATGCAGAATTACTCCTGCAATAGCTACTCCATAACGATTTCTTGTTTTCGGCATCCTCACTACTCCTCCTTCGTACCAATCACGAACTTTAACTTCAATTTAACTATATAAGTTCGTCTATTTAAAAATATCATAGAGTAACTAACTTAGCAATAAGCAAAAGGCGAACAATCTAATTTATCGATGACATTTATTACTCGTTTAAAACTTACCTTTAGTAGCAAAAAAACACCCAGCTTTTACACTGGATGCTTCCCATTGGCAAATATATTATTTTTAATGAGTTGGTCAAATTTCAAGGCTGCCAAAATGCCTTTATATCGCAGTTCCAGCTCTAAGTTACATTACAATTCTATTCGTATTCGATCGTCGAAGGTGGCTTACTCGTGACATCATAAAGAATGCGGTTAACGTGGTCGACTTCATTTACAATCCGTACTGAGATCTTTTGAAGGACGTCCCATGGAATCTTAGCGAAGTCGGCTGTCATCCCATCAATTGAAGTAACGGCCCGGATAGCAACTGCATAGTCATATGTCCGGCCATCACCCATGACACCAACTGAACGAATACCTGGTAGGACAGTAAAGTATTGCCAAATTTCTTCATCAAGACCTGCTTTTTTGATTTCTTCACGAAGGATTGCATCACTTTCACGAACAATCTCAAGCTTTTCAGGAGTAATTTCACCAATAACACGAATTCCAAGACCTGGACCTGGGAATGGTTGACGCCATACCAATTCATGTGGAATTCCAAGTTTTTCACCCAGTTCACGGGTTTCGTCTTTAAAGAGCTTGCGTAATGGTTCAATTAACTTGAAACCGAGCTTCTTTGGCAAACCGCCAACATTATGGTGAGACTTAATTGTCTGTGCAGTGTCTGTTCCAGATTCAATTACGTCAGTGTAAAGCGTACCTTGAGCTAAGAAATCAGCGTCTTTAATCTTCTTGGCCTCTTCGTTAAAGACTTCGATAAATTCCTTACCGATAATCTTCCGCTTTTGTTCGGGATCGGTAACACCTTCAAGCTTGCCTAAGAAGCGATCTGCTGCATCAACCTTAATGATGTTAACACCAAGGTCGCGGCTCAACGCATCCATCACTTGGTCAGCTTCGTTTTTCCGTAACAATCCGTGGTCAACAAAGATACAAGTAAGTTGATCACCAATTGCCTTATGGATCAAAACGGCGGTAACACTGGAATCAACACCACCAGAAAGACCTAAGATAACCTTCTTGTCACCGACTTCTTTGCGGATTTCATCAATCTGCATGTCGATGAAGTCATCCATCGTCCAGTTTGCTTTAGCGCCACAAACATCAAAAGCAAAGCGGCGTAAAATGTCTAATCCATATTCGGAATTACGAACTTCAGGGTGGAATTGAACACCATAGAATTTACGGTCATTATCAGCAATCGATGCGATTGGACAGTTCTTACTAGTAGCAGTAACTTCAAAACCAGCTGGGGCTTGAGTTACTAAATCACCATGGCTCATCCATACATATTGCTTCTTTGGCAAACCTTTGAATAATACAGCCTCGTCATCAAGTACTTCAATATCTGCTCGTCCATATTCGGAGTTATCAGCTTTTTCAACCTTTCCGCCAAGGTCGTATGACATTAATTGCATTCCATAACAAATACCTAAGATCGGGATCCCAAGCTTAAAGATTTCTGGATCGACCTTGAATGCGTTTGGATCATAAACACTGTTAGGGCCACCAGAGAAGATGATCCCCTTAGGATTAATCTCTTTGATCTCGTCTGCAGTCAACTTGTGAGAAAGCAATTCGGAATAAATACCGAAATCACGAAGCCGACGAGTAATCAATTGGTTGTATTGGCTACCAAAATCCAAGACAATGATCTTATCAAACGCATCTAAATTGATGTTTGCCACAATGACACTTCCTTTGTTCAAATTTTTATTCTTAAAGGCTAGTTTACAGGCTGAACATGGCATGGTCAATGATTATTTAATATTCCATAACAAAAAAGACGGGAGTCAAATTTTCTCACGCCTTTTTCGTTAGATGGAATTTTATTGAGGATATTTAATTAGTGTTCTAAATCGATATTTAATAGACGTAATTCTTCATCAACTGCTTGTGCTTCAAGCGTTTTAGTATCTTTATCAGTTTTTATCATTTCGACAGCCTCCTCATCTCATTTAATCTGTATCCTTCTTAAGTGGTCTGTGAGTAATTGTCAATAAAAATGAGTCATAAATATCATGTGCAACCGTTTTGAACATTGATACATTAGGATTAAAAAGATTTATTTTTTTACTTTTACCAAGAGATTTAACTAGATTTTCTAATGCAGGATTTGTAATCCATTCCAAATTCGGTTGATTTGAATGCGCTTTCTGCATTTGATAAAATTTAGTTAGTTATTTTTTACTTGAGGTGCAATATGTTTATTCGGACAAAATATCTTAACCAACTAATAAACAACATGGACCAGCCAACTATTAAGATTCTCGTTGGCGTTCGTCGATGTGGTAAAACGACTATTCTTGACCAGTTCCGGGCAACTCTCCGGCGTCAAGAAATTTCCTCAAGTCAAATTCAAGTGATCAACTTTGAATATCTCCTAGAAAACGAATTATGCAATCCAGAATATCTCTTACAATTTATTCTTGATCGACTTAGTAAACACCAGATGAATTATATCTTCCTTGATGAAGTCGAAGTGGTTCCCCAGTTTGCCCGCGTTGTAAATGCCCTAAATTCACTCTCTAATACTGATATCTATATTACAAGTTCCAACAAAACTATTCTGGAAAAAGAAAATCTTCAACAAATGGTTCCTTATACTATCATCCCCGTTTTCCCTTGCAGCTTCCGTGAATACATAAAAAGGAACCAACAAGAAGCTGATTCCCAAACGTTGTATCAATATTTAAATGAGGGCGGTTTTCCCTATACTCACGAAATTCACGGTCCGATCAACCTCCGCAATTACGTGAATGGGATCATCAACACGATTATTATTACCGATTTCACCCAACAAGCGACCCTTTGCAATCCAGGCCTAACTAAGCAACTTGCCCATCACTTAGCTCATCATGCTGGGACCACACAAAATATCTCCCAGATTGTCGATAGTCTTAAACGTCACCACATCACTACTTCCAATAAGACAGTCGATTTTTATTTACAGTTCTTACAGACGTCCTTTATCTTTTACCCATGCAAAGAATATGATTTTTCCCGTCGCCACGTCAAAAGCACCAACATTCGTTATTATCCGGTAGATCCCAGTATTCGTCAGGCGCTCACACTAAAAAAGAATGTCCTTTCTCAACGAATCCTTGAAAATATCGTCTTTATTGACTTGTTGAGCCAAGGCTATCAAGTATATAGCGGCCGCATCAAAGATAATGAGATCACCTTTGTCGCAATTAAAAATGATATCTTTACCTGTATTCAAATTGCTTATTCGCTCGCTGATGATGGCGCCTATCGTCGGGCAATCAGCGGACTACGCCAACTTTCCGCAAAATATAAAAAGCTCCTGATTACAGTAAAACCAGCGCTCAATTACGCTGGTTTAGATCCTGATATTGAAATTATTGACTTATATAGTTGGCTAACCAATTAACCTCGTCGCAGATAAAGCTTATCCACGACATGTCCCGTTGTCTTATGTAAAATTACGTCAGCACGACTTTTAGTTGGAAGGATAAACTCTCGTAAATTAGGAAGGTCGACGCGTTGCCAAACATCCTTTGCCATTTTAAATGCTTCCTGACGGTCACCCTTCGAATAAGGATAGTAATAGTTTGATGGGTCAGTAAAGGCTGTCTCTAGCAACATCCCAAACCGTTGAAGATACCAATGCTCAATCAGGTCCGGATCTGCGTCAACGTACAATGACCAGTCAAAGTAATCACTGACATATAGTTGCTGGTTACTTGGCAATTGCAACGTGTTGATCCCTTCTACAATTAATATATCCGGACGATCAATTACCAAAGGCTTATCCAGCTGAACATCATAAACTTGATGGGAGTATGTAGGCGCCTTGACAACTGGTTCCCCTGCCTTAACATCATTGAGAAACTGGAGGAGCCTTTCCATGTCATATGATTCGGGAAAGCCTTTCCGATCCATGATCCCCCGCCGTTTTAATTCTGCATTAGGATATAAGAACCCATCCGTTGTCATTAATTCTACCCGCTTATCAGGCAGCATCTTATTTAGTAAGATACTAATCAACCGAGCGATGGTGCTCTTCCCAACTGCAACCGAACCTGCAATCCCAATAATATATGGAATGCGCATCGTGGAACGCTGTAAAAAGTTTGCCTTTTGCATCTGCCATTCCAAAAAGTTCTGGTAGCGCAGTTGAATTAATTTTATTAGCGGCAAATATACATCCTGCACATCCTCAATTGAAATTCGATCATTCAACGATTTAATTTCATCCAAGTTGCCTTGGGTTAACCGCACTGAATCAGTTGGGAAAAAGCCGTGCCATGTTTGCCGATCAAATTGTTCGTAGTTCATCCATTCATCCATTACGCAAAATCCTTTATTTCACCCGTTAATGAAAACGGTTACTCACGTTTAATAGTAACATATTATAAACATAATTAAAGCTCAATCTAGCTTGTGAACACCTAAACATTTTACCAGATAATTAGCGCAACGCAACTGTTTGAAATAGGGAAGTGAGAAATAATCTCCTCGACAAGGCGGTGGGCTAAGCTAGAACGATGATTAGCACGGCACGGGCTGATT
>BLMQ01000090.1:0-3218 GCA_011958095.1 Lactobacillaceae bacterium
TTTGCCGGACGTTAGAGGCCATTGTTGTACTGCGTATTTGCTTTTTATGAAAGTAGCTTAACTTATGTCACAGTCCCTTCTAATTTTTATTTCTTTTCGACAAAGTACTTTTCGAAGTTCTTTTGATAGTTATGATTAATCCGTTGTTCCATTAACCACCGCATGAAATTCATGTCCTTGTCATAATGGAAAGTTGTTCCATAGCGACCTTCTTTAATAAGCCCCTCAGCCTGCTTTTTAATTTCATTATTTTTAGCATACTGAAGGAAGGTCTTTTTTGAAACCCCCAGCCATAACTTATAGTTGCTTTCATCCTTGTTTCCATAAATCGTCTCTTGATCTTTTAAGCTATCAAAAACGTAATCTTCAACTGGGAAAGTAGCAAGTTGATAGCCATTTAATGAAACGAAGAAACTACTACGACCTTGACGAGGATTGAGGTCAAATACTTTGAATTGGCCATCACGACGGTCATATTTCAAATCAAAGTTAACAAATCCAGTAAATTCAATACTTTCAAGGAAATTCTTGATGTTGTCATAGATTTGTTGATCATATGCTGGCATAATCGCAACGTAATTACCAACATTTGCTGGATTGCAATCTTCAAGTAGGGGGTGACCGAGACACATCATCTTTACCTTATGATCTTTATCGACATAACAATTGATGGTCCGCATATTACTATCATCACCAGGAATAAATTCTTGTAAAACGAGGTCGCCATTGTATGGACTATGCTCATAGATAATCTCAAGAACTTCCGCTAATCTTTCTGGTGTCTTAATAATATAAGCCTTTTCATACCCTTCAAAGTTTCCCTTATGCCATTGCACCGCATCAGCAGCCTTCAAAGCAATTGGAAATTCAAATGGTGATTTATAGTTCTTGTAATCAAGGTCTGGTTTTAAAATATCAGTTTTAGGGTAAGGCAAACCATACTTTTCGCAGACATTGTAGAACTTCTCTTTATCCGTTAATGTTGCTACTTCATCATAATCAGCATACGGGCAAAACATGTGCTGCGAAAGTTCTTTACGATTTTTCGCAACTAATTCAGTATAGTCATCTCCACAACTAATTAAAACGGTCTTCTTGCCTTGCTTAGCAAACTCATCTGCCGCTTCAATTAATACCTTCGTAAACACTTCTGGTGATTGTAATTGTTCATTATAGTGCAACTCGACAATTTTTGAATAACGGGTTGGTGCCAATGGTTGGCGCGCATATAATTGCGACTTAATCCCATATTTTTCATACATCGATCGTGCCATTCCGTAAGCGTTGAAATCACTACCTAGAATCAATGGAACAAAAGGTTGTTCACTCATTAGATCCCCACTCCTCTTTATCTTTCTAATTCATTAATATAATCACGTGCAATCTTCACATCCGTTGGGTAAGGGACATCTTCACCATTAATCTTCTGGTAAGGATCTTCACCCTTCCCTGCAAGGACTACAATATCATCATTTTCACTACCGTCAATTGCCTTTTTGATCGCCGTTTCGCGGTCCATTTCAAATTGAATATGTTTAACCTTATCATGATCAATATAAGAATCTATTTCCCGGGCAATAGTCATCGGATCTTCAAACCCTGGATCATCAGTCGTTAAAATTACCTCATCTGGTTGTTCTTCAGTTAAAGCTTTTCCAAACCCTGGACGCCGCGAAATACCTTTATCACCAGTCGCCCCTAAGACAACTGTTACTTTGCCAGCATTAGTTTGCCGTTTTAAGAATGCCAAGAGTCGTTTCAAGCTAGCGTAATTATGGGCATAATCAACATAAATTGTTCCATGAGTATTACTATTAATCATTTCCATTCGACCACGGATGTGAACATGACTCAACGTTTCTACGGCATCGTTAGCACTCGCCCCAGCTAATCCACTGGCAATGATTGCAGCGACCGCATTCCCTTCATTATAATCTCCCGGGACACTCGTTTTATAACGACCATCTAAGTTTAACTGCTTTGCTTTCTCAGTTAGGGCTGTCAATTCAAATTCACTTTCATGAAGATCCTCTAAATCATTTCGATATTCAAAATCTATTTGGGCATTATCAGGTAATTTGATGTTTGCTCCCCGCCGTGCGAATAAGAAAATGTCTTCTGGTTGTGTAGTTGCCTTAGCAGTGTAATAAACATCGATAAATTTTTCAGTTTCTGCATTGATTAAGCATTTAGCAGAATTTACTAATAATTGTTCCTTACAGTGAAGATAATCAGCAAAAGTTGGGTGCTCATTTCGTCCGATATGGTCTGGCGAGATGTTTAAGAAAATTCCAACATCATACTTTAAACCATAAATCCGGTTTTTCTTGTATGCTTGTGATGATACTTCCATTACTAAGTGCGTCATCCCATTATTAACGGCAGCGCGCATATCATGGAAAAGGTCTAAGGATTCAGGAGTAGTCAAATCAGATTTAAATTTATCTTCCGGCTTATTGCCTAAAATCCGATCAAGCGTTGAAAAAAGGGCAATATGATTAGCAGTACTTTGGGCTAAAATATGGTCAGCAAAATAAGCCGTTGTTGTTTTGCCTTTTGTTCCTGTAATCGCAATAATGAACAAATCATTTTGTGGATAGCCATAAAATGCTGCTCCCAGCAAGGACATTGCTTTTTGTTCGTCGTTCACGATAATAGCTGGCAATCCTTCGCCCTCTGGATATTCTTTTTCAGCCACATACGCAACCGCACCTTTTTCTTTAGCGGATGCTAGGTATTTAGGCAAAAAATTTCCTTTACAAAAGAATAAAGTTCCTGATTTTACCTTCCGTGAATCATAGGACACGCTAGTTGCGGTAAAATCAGTCAAATTACTAACATGATCCAATAAATGGTGCTCGCGCAATAATGCTAAAGCAGGTGTAATATGCAATTCCATCTTGCAAATGACTCTCCTTCAATCTAATCTGCCCTATATTATTTCATTTTTTATCATAAAAATAAATAAGGGTTATCAATTAACAAAAAAGGAGACTTAGAAGAGTCCTACCCTTCGCCAGCCTCCTTTAATATTTTTCTATGCTTCTGTTGTAGCCGTTTTTTGTGCGCGGTCAATTCCCGATTCATCAGGTTTGAAGTTATCAATGAAATATAACTTATACCACGTTAAAAAGGTGTAGATTGTCCAAATCTTACGACGACCATCCACCTTGCCTTCGAAGTTATCATCGGCAAGTTTTAGAAGCTTTTCTTGATCA
>BLMQ01000091.1:0-9671 GCA_011958095.1 Lactobacillaceae bacterium
CATAATTTGTTCTCTGCTCTTCCAACCGTTTGCCATCATTTTCATCACCTCGATTTGCTCTTACGATATGTTCAAGTTAACGTTATTTATTATTTTCGTTATCTTCTAAATCTTGATACTTAGCTGTAAAATCTTTAACCATTTCAAGACAAGCATTTGTGATTAATGCATTAACGCTTATCCCATTAAATTTAGCAATTTTTATTAATTGATTTGTTAACCACTCTGGCATTCGAATAGTTTTTCTGACTCTCTTCATAAATTTGCACCTCTTTGACATATTTTATGTGTCTAATTATCTAATGACATATAAAATATGTCAACAAACATTTGAATTAAATTGGTATAATTCTTTTGTTAGGAGGTATAAAAATTGGAATCAATGACGCTTACAATTAGACTTCCAATCCAGTTATCCAATAAACTAGATTTAATTTCTAAATATTTAGGTATGAGTAAGTCTAATCTTATTAGAGTTGCAATTCTTAAATATTTAGATGTTACTGAACTTAATGATTTTCAAGAAACTAGAACTCCTTCGTCTAACAGTAAAAGAATTAATCTATCACTTACACAATTTCTTTATTCAATAGTTAAAAATAAGGCTGATAATCTTAACGTTACCGTAAACAGCTTAATCATTTATGGTTCTGAAAAAATTGAAAAACACTATTCCAGCATGCTAGAAGAACTAGATTTGAAAAACTAATTCCTGTTCGTTGACTAATCTTTTTTAACGCTTCATTTACCTCTTCAGGTAAGCGAAGCGTTATTTGTTTAGATAACATAAGGACCACTCCTTCATAATTTGTTCTCTGCTCTTCCTACCGTTTGCCATCATTTTTATCACCTTGATTAATACCTATTAACTATCTTTCCTTTCGTCGTCCCCTAACATTTGTCGGTCTTTCCTTACAACAAGAGTAAAAAAATAAGAGCCGAACTCTTCAGCATCTATATTTAACACTCTGGCAATTTCAGATATTTCATTTTGTTTAAACATAGATCTATGACTTAATTTAGTGCTTAAAGTCTGCCGATCCATTGGTATTTCTCGCGCTAACGTTGTTTGAGTATACCGCATATCCTTCATTCGTTTTTTTAATCTTGTATAATCATAGAGTAATTTTGGCATATTTTCCCTCCTTTCTTTTTGTATGTTAAACCTTACAAAATATATATTACAACTTTTTATGTATTAGTCAACATTTTTTGTCGGTTTTTTCTTACAACATTTTACATGTGTAAGGTTTTATATGATAAAATATAAATCGTAAAATAAATTACTGGGAGGTGTTTTTAGTGTCTGAATTAGTTAGTACGTTTAAGGATCGCTTAAGAGAAGGAATTAATGATGCTGATCTAACTCAATCTGAATTAGCAAGACGTTCTGGAATTCATAGAGCAATAATTTCCGATTACGTTAGAGGAAAATACGAAGCAAAACAAGATAAACTATACCAGTTAGCTAAAGCATTAAATGTTAGCGAATCTTGGCTAATGGGATACGACGTAAAAAAGGAACGCCGGCACCCAGAGGAACAAGTTGAAAACACAAAAAAAGAAAATGGTGATATTACTTCCGAAGATATTGACCATTACTTTAACGGTTTACGCTCTTATGAAGGCCTTCAAATTAGTGATGAGCAAAAAGCATTTATGCGCAACTCAATTAAGTCCTTTCTAGAATCACAAAAGGCAATGCATAATAAACAAAATAAGAAAAAATAATAATTAATACATAGACTAACTGAATATAAAGTTGATGAGAAAAAAGGTGACGTTGATGAACAAGATGGAAGATCTTATTGAATGGTTAAAAGGTGTTGCTAAGGAACATAACATTACTGTCCTTACTGAAAGCCAATGGCCAAGTGACTGGGTACCACAATCGCAAATTGAATTGCGCTGTATTTGGTACAATCCTAACTGGTTTCCAGCTTGTGAACGACCACTAACACTAGCTCATGAAATTGGACATATTTTATCTGGTGATGAAGTTAGTCTTAGTTGTAATTATTGCAGTGTTAATGAAAAAGCTGAGAGTGATGGTGATCTAATTGCAATTATGTTGCTTTTAGATTATTGCCGTACACATGACATCACTTTTGAGACTAAGCAGCAATTAATTGAAGCCTTTCGAATTCCTATTTCAATGACAGAAAGCGTTGATAGAGCTACTAATTTTACATTATTTGCAATGCGCAAAAAATATAGAGAATTAGCTATTTCTTCTACTGGCGTTTTTATTTAGCACTCTAAAAGAACGTACGTTTTGCACAATATAAACTAAAGGAGATAAAAATGTGGGTTGAAAAATATACCGTACGTGGCAAAGTTAGATATCGTTTTGGCGAAAACTATAAAAGTCCATTAACAGGAAAGTATAAAAAAGTCTCTGTTAGTTATCTTAAAAATAATAATCAAACTAAAAGAGCAGCAGCCATTGAACTAGCAAAAAAAATTGAAAAAGCTAAGCAAAAGGAATACTTCACCGATAAAGATATTTCACTCCGAAACCTTGCTGATAAATTTTTAACTATCTATAAACAAAGAGTAGCGGTTAATACTTACTATAATGCCTTTCGAGGGCTCAAACGGATTTGTAATGACTTAGGTAACGATACACTTGCTAATAAAATAACTACAGAAATACTTAATCGCTATTTAGATCAAAAACTTTATGATCCAGATAAGCCTTTAACCAATGCTTCAATCCAAAATTACAAGAAATATTTATCAATGACATATAAATTTGGCGTTAAATATGGCTATCTTAAAAAGAATCCGGTCAAAGATGTTGAAATAACATGGCGAAGCGAGATTAAACGAAAGCGTGATCGTATTGAAAATAAATATTTGACTGATGGTGAATATCATGCAATCCTCCATGCTTGTGAGGAAAAAGGTCGTAATGATATCAAGCTTTTCCTAGAATGGCTTTATTTGACTGGTATGCGTTGTGGAGAGGCTGCCGGACTTTATGTAAAAGACATAATCAAAGAAGAAGGCAAGTACAAAGCAATTATTGATGGCTCCCTTTCACACCAACGAGAACTATTGGGAACTGTAAGTAACCCTACAGTTAAAGTTTCAGTCAAGAAAACTGACGGTGCAAAAACAATTGCTAGTAATCGAGAAGTACTATTACCACAAAAGGCTGTTAATATTTATAAAAAACTTAGTCTTGATAAAGATCCAAATGACTTGATTTTTATTAATAAAGATTCACGAAGTAATCGTCCATTTGATGCATCACATTTAGATCGTTTTCTCCATCGATTAGAAGCAGGAGCAAAAATTGATAAAAGTGTTACTACACATTTTTTTCGCCATACTCATGTTTCAAAATTAGCAGAACTTGGAGTTCCCTTATACGTTATAAAAAATCACGTAGGACATGAAAATAGTAAAATTACAGAAGAAATTTATTTACACGTTACTAAAGAAATGGAAGAATCTTTAGCTGATAAGTTAAGTAAGCTTTAATATACATTTTCTCAGCTCCTAGAACATATGTTTGATAAAAGTAATTACCTATGTTATAGTGTTATCGAACATATGTTTAAAGGAGCTATTATTTTATGACTATTTTATATCGAATGAAGAACCCTCATACTAACCAATATTTTTGTAAATCTGCTGATCTTATTGATGAAGCCCCACTTGAATATTCACTCGTCTATACAGAAGAAACGGCCCAAAAGATTATTCATGATGCAAATGTAATGGGTAAACTCTTGTTTGATCATTTAGGATATAAAGAAGATTTCAAAGGCTATACTCTTGAAGAAGCTTCATTAGACAGTATTCAAATTCCAGAAGAATGGAAACCTTATGTAGAACGAATCTCCCGGATTGACCATATTTCTATTTCAGAAGCTCAGAAAGTATTCCGCCAAGAATTAGTAGATTATTGGGATAAATGGGCTATGTATGATCCCTTTACTGGAAAAGAGATGCCAACTAAACGTTCCCCATTTGAATAAAAAATAAGCAGCAAGTACTCTCCAGTTAGAAAGACTTGCTGCTTTAATTATTATGAGTTCATATACCAAAATTCGCTACTATTTGTTAGTAAATAATTATTTAACCATTCAATAAAACTAATATAAGAATATTTATCAGATTCTTCAAGAAATAATAAAGATTCTTTTTAGTTTTCATAATGTTCCAAATTAAGCACTGTCTGACCTCTAATCTTGTAGTTCCAAAATTGGGAAGAATTTATTCCACTTTGGGTAAAATCCTGAATTTTTAAGAATTTCTACCAATACAAATTTTTTTAATCGAATAGATTTTACATTTTGAATATGCTTTACATCACTATCTGTTTTCCCTATAAAAATCAAACAATCCTTAGGAAAAGAATATTAAAAAGTGCTTATTAGGGTACTTACGCCGACTCAGGTTAAGTAATCAACTGAAAACAATTTGTACTACAGCTATTGATAATAGTAGATTGAATAGTTTACTACTATTATTAATTTTAATGACCTAAAAGATTCTCTTGTATATACGAATTTAATGACATTCTTACAGATGGATCATCACTTGGTAGATAATATTTTGTTCCCTTTCCCTTTCCACTTCTTTTGACATATTTTTTATCTACTAATTCATTAATTATATTATGTCCTTGATAACTAGAAGCATAAAGATCCTTAAGATCAGAATAAGATACTACTAACTTTTCAGCTATACGTTTATAAGTTGGTCTTAGTTCTTCTGGCATATCTTTTAAAATAGAATCAATTAATGGAATTTTCCAAAGAATCAATTTTGTATTTATTATCGAAGAACTAATAATCGGTGTTCTTAATTTTAACTCTCCAGCTGTTTTATATATTCTGTAGCCACCACTCCCAGTATGTTCACCTAACCTCGCTCTTATAAACGCGTCGAATATTTTAGGATTTCTAGCTATTGAAGTACCACCTTGGATAAAATCTAAGGACGAAACTCTCATTTCTCCAGGATTGTCAAATTCTATATAATCATCATACATCGAAATCTTAGTCGTTCTTTTAGACGAGTAATCTGCATGAACTAAAGAATTTACAATAGATTCTCTAGTAATACGCTTAAAATCTTCACCTGCATCAACCCTTCTATCCCCTCGAAGAACAAAACCATTTTTTATATTATTATCTATTTTGCAGCAACAATTCTATAGAAACTATAAATATTCTGTGGATGACCTAATTCATTCGATGTAAACACCCGATCATCATAGTCTACAGATGATGGACTAGTTTTTTCTATAAAGTCTAAGAAAAAGTTCGGAAAAACATCCGTAATTGAATTAAATTTCCCAAATAATAATAACGCTGCACTTGTAAGCTTAAACGGCGCATTTTCTTGACTTCGATCTCGTTTAATAAGTCCCATAGATTTCAAAAATTCTTCAAGAGATAAATCACTAAATAAATCATTATTTTTATCTTGAAGTTCTAAGTAATAATTTTGTATATCTACTTTATTCAAATCATCCATTGAAAAATTATCTAATAGTTCTGAATCAGTATTAGAATCAGCATCTCTTAAGAAAATTTTTAATTCATCACCATTAGCTTTACGATCACTCTCGTTTTCCCTAATATATGTTTTTCTAATATCATCATCCAAATAAATTGGTCTTTTTGTAAAGCTGATCTTATTGACATTTATAATTAATAACTTTCTATCAGAAATATTCTTAGTTTCAAAATCTGATTCCTTTACCACCATTTTTGAAAGTTTGCCACTTTTTTGAGTATTTAAAAAATCAGTTTTTAATTTATCTTCATCTGTAATTCCAACAGGGATATTTAAGTGTTTCTTTTTTATTTCTTTAACCCCTAATATAATTTTTCTACCATCAGTATTTGCAAAAGCACTAACCGTTTCCCAGATGCTCGTAGGTAAACGATTTTCTCTGCATTCTTTATATTCAAGGTGTCGATTTTCTGGTACTAGACTTTTTATACTTTCCAATCTTGTGGATCCTCCAAACATATACAGACAATAGTTATTATTACAAATATATAACATGAGTAAGCATAAATATATGACTACTTATCAAATGTATTTAAATATATATCAAATGTATAACACGAGCAAGAATTATTATTCTACGGCGGTTTATCAAATGTATTCAAACATATATCAAACATATATCAAACACACTAGTACTATTGCTAGTAAAGGCTGAAATATTATAACATATCAACCCTTTAACTAAAAAACTATAAGAAAGTAAACATAGCAAAATTTTTTCTATTAGTTTATTCTAGCAGGAACGCAGAAACTGAATAACATATTCACTACTTTTTAAATACAAAAAAGAGCGCCTATTAAGCGCCCCCAACCGGTTCGGTTTAAGTAATCAACTGAAACCATTTTGCACACCGGTGTACTAATTCTCATGTATGTATTATAACATAAATAAATTGTGATACAATGGTTAAGCGCACCGAAGACTTAATCAATCTTTACTAAGCGCAAGTTTGGAGGTGACTCCCTTGCATTGGTGTGTACTGATTCTCATTGTGCCTAGTAAGCACATTAAACATCTAATTAAATGGTTACTCAAGTAGTAATCTTAGCGCTGACTTTGGTTGGCGCTTTTTCTTTTATAAATTATTGTTATTCACAAGAATATCTCTTCTTTAGATAAATAAAGTTTTCCCATAAGTTTCCCATGGAATTAAAATAAGGTGTTTAACAACGTGTTATTACTAATATAGCACCATTCTCGATATAATTATTCAACCATGCACCAAAAACACCCGCCGGCAAATATTGCTGTGTCTAAACTCATATATATCAGTCCTTTCCTTAATTACGACCATAGATTGGCCATGCTGCTTCTTGTGCACCCTTATATGTCTTGTTAATAGCCTTTTCAGTTTGCTCTGTCTGATATGCTTTTACAATCTCCTTATATACTTTATTATCCTTATTCTTTTCTTGAACCGCAATAATATTAACATATGGTTTTGCAGCTTTATTAACTGGTTCAAGATAAATTGAATCCTTCTTTGGGTTTAACTTTGCCGCTATTGCATAATTTCCATTTATAATTGAGGCATCAACCGAATTTAATGCTCGCGCAGTCGTTGCAGGATCAATCTCTTTAAATTGTAAATGCTTAGGATTACTTACAATATCTTTTAAGGATGGCTTAATTCCACTTCCTTTCTTTACTTTAATTAAGCCAGCCGACTGCAAGACATTTAACCCTCGTCCAAGCGTTGTGGGTTCATTAGGAATTGCGATCGTTGC
This sequence comes from Lactobacillaceae bacterium, assembly GCA_011958095.1. GTDB lineage: Bacteria > Bacillota > Bacilli > Lactobacillales > Lactobacillaceae > Limosilactobacillus. The sequence goes on from BLMQ01000091.1 coordinate 7,267, forward strand.
TCCTTCCGGAAGATCTTGAATTTTTTGATACTTGTGAGAATAAACTCCTAATGGTGAAATCACAGTATTTCCAATTGATGCTAAGTGTGCGTTTTGCTCTTTGTTATATGATTCAAAATAATAACGCGTTAAACATGAGTGCATATCAATTTTACCTTCCTTTAACGCAACGTCTGGTTGAACATAGTCATTGAAAACCACATACTCAATATTGATTCCTTGTTTCTTCAATCTTTTACGAACATTATCCCAGACTGGTTCCGAATCTGTCCCTACTAATCCTAAACGAACAGTTTTAGTTGAGGTTTTATCAAAACGCTGGTGAATAATACCACCAATCCCAACCACTACAATAATTACTAAAATACTAAAAATAATTAATCCTGTTCTTCTCTTTCGTTTCATTTTCTTCCTCCTTGCCAGAAAAGAAAAACGCCCCTAAGAATACCTCAATCGTGCTCTTAGGGACGTTAATAACGTGTTACCACCCTGTCTTCAGTACAAAAGTACCCTCCATTCTAATCTCAGCTTGAAATTAGAAGCATAGATAACGGTTGCTACCCCGTAGAGAATTTGCTTTTAAACAAAGTTCACCCTCTCAATTAACCAAAGACCATCTTCATTATTTCGTTCCATGCCATTTCTCAGCTCCTATGGCTCTCTGTATTGGACGTAAAATAATTACTCATCTTTTCTAACTTAATCTTAATTTTTTTAATCATACTAACAACAGATATTACATAAGTCAACATATTTCTAGAAGTTTTCTTGCACACAATTATGATAATTGCATTTTTTATAGACTGAACTATAATATTAGTAACAGTTATTTTACTTTTGTTAATAACTGTTATTGTTGAAGCGTTTCAGAAAAAGAGGCGAAGTTATTATGGCACTTAGTAAGCAAGAACGTAAGGAAATGGCTCGTAAAGCTATGGAAAAGCGTGGCAGCAAGAAGCCAGATGGTTCTGGTTTTGCAAAGATTGATGCTGACGCCAAGAAACTGAGCGAATAACTCTTTTGAAGCAATTCACTTATATATTAAAGAGACAGAGATGTGTTAACACCGCTGTCTCTTTTCTTTTAAGCATTATTTTGTTCTTTTTTACAAAATTCTGCGAGGCGATCCATCCCCTCTTTAATTTGGTCCATCTCAGTTGCGTAACTGAAGCGGAGATAGCCTTCTCCACCCTTACCAAAGTTTGATCCAGCCGTTACAGCAACCTTGGCTTCATTGGCAAGTTGGTAAATTAGCTTATTGTCATCCTGATCAAGGAATGACGGAATCTTGGCAAAAATATAAAATGCACCCATTGGTTGACTACATTCAAAGCCCATTTCTGTAAGCCGCTTATACATATAGTCACGCCGTTTAATATATTGGGCGTCCATTTCCTTGGTTGCCTCGTCTCCAGCCTTTAAAGCGGCTTCTGCAGCGTCCTGGACAAATGTTGCAATATCCGTTACAGCAAAGGCATGAACTTTAAATAGCAAATCCGTTACTTTAGCTGGCGCACAGAGGTATCCAATCCGCCAACCAGTCATTGCATAGGACTTCGAAAAGCCATTAGCCAAAATTGTTTGGTCTGGAATAACCTTCGCCATGCTTGAGTATTCGCCATCATAGTTTAATTCACTATAAATTTCATCACAGATTGCAAAGATTGGCTTACCCTTAATTAAGGCTGCTAATTCATTCATTTCTGCTTGAGTATAGGCAATTCCAGTCGGGTTAGAAGGGTTAACGAAAATAACTCCTTTTACTCGATCACCATATTTATCTAGATACTGTTTAAGAAGAGCAGGCGTTAGTTTAAACCCAGTCTTGGATGTATCTACTTCTACTGGCGTCCCTCCAGCAATCATTACATCAGGCGTGTAGATTGAGAAAGTAGGCGTTGGAACTAAAATTATATCTCCCGGATTAGTAATTGCAGTAATTGCAACAGAAATCCCTTCTGTTACTCCGTTTGTAACAAGAATCTCTGTTGCAGGATCGTACTGAAGGCCATATTTATTAGCCAACGTATCGGCAATCGCTTGACGCAATCCCACTGTTCCACGTTGGGGAGCATAGTGAGTTCGATTGTTTTCAATGCTCTCAATTCCGGCCCTTTTAACATATTCTGGTGTGTCAAAATCAGGTTCACCAATTGTAAACTTAATAATTCCTGGAATTTTTGAAACGTATTGGGAAAAATCAAATACTTTCAACGTTGGAACATCATTTAAGATCTTCCGCATATGTTCACTCATTTCAACCATTTTACTTAAGATCCCCTTTTTACTAACTACATATTTTAATTATATGACAGTTTAAAAGAAAAAGCATTGTGAGTGGGAATTAACTTTCTAGACAAGGCGGTGGGCTAAGGATAGAACGGTGATTAGCACGGCACGGGCTG
>BLMQ01000092.1:0-6540 GCA_011958095.1 Lactobacillaceae bacterium
TATTATCGGCTTATAGCCGATGTGCAAACCACCCGTTTGACGGGTGGTTATGATTAGGTTATTTAGCTTCATAAATCCGTTGATGATCTTTTTGTCCTTTAAGAACGAAAGGCAATGGATCATTAGCAACATCAAATTCGATATCCCGATCATTCATTCCTAATTGACTACTAAATAGTTTTTCGTATTCTGCCACCGAAACCTGATGACGATGTTTTAGTTCTTCTTGAATATTATTCATATAATGCTCGTAGCCATCTTCTAGGATTCCTGTGTAGAACTCTCCTTCTGCACCAGAACCATAGCTAAATAACCCAATTCGGCTTCCAGCTCTTAAGTCACTATTTTGTAACAATGACATTAATGATAAATATAGGGAGCCAGTGTAAAGATTACCAACTTGACGCGAAAATAGCTGACTTGCGGTTAATTGTGTTCGTAATCGTTGAGCTACCTCATCATTACGATCTTTAAGCAACCCTTCTAACCCTTTCTTTCCCATTTTAGTAAATGGCATATGGAATGTAAGGGCAGCAAAATCCGCTAATTCTCGCCCAGTTAATTGCTGGTAACGGGTAAAAGTTTGAAGGAAGAATTCAATATAAACATTAGTAGAGTATTTTCCATCTACTAAAGCTTCTGTTGCATATAACGGCCGCCAAAAGTCCATTATATCCTTGCTATAAGCGACAGTTGTATCTTCAAGGGTTAGGATGTGAGGGTTCTGTGAAATCAGCATTGCAACTGCTCCAGCTCCTTGAGTCACCTCTCCTGGAGTATTTAATCCATAACGAGCAATATCAGCAGCGATCACTAATACAGTTTCTTGAGGATTAAGCGCCACTACCCCCTTTGCAAATTGGATAGCAGCTGTTGCAGAATAACATGCCTCTTTCATTTCTACCGTTCGGGTGAAGTCGCTAAGCCCTAATAAGCGTTTAATGTAGATTGCACTTGCTTTTGAATTGTCAATTCCTGACTCAGTTGCCACAATTACCGTTGAAATATTTTTCTCTAGTTCAGGAGTAAGCAATTTTTTTGCTGCCGTAGCTCCTAAAGTCACAATATCTTGCGTAGGTGGCACAACTGCCTGTAGATCCTGTCCAATTCCAATGGTAAATTTATTAGGATCTACGCCGCGTTCTTTTGCTAATTCAACAAGATCTAAATAATCATTTGTTGTTGCAAAAGCCATTTTGTCAATACCAATTCTCATTTCTTATCATCCTCTTGTCAAATAATTATAACTGATCCATCGTCTTATTTAGTAATTCATCGACCTTATTATTTCCAGCATTCGTTGCATGACCCTTAGTCCAATCAAAATGTAAATTAGGGAATTGAGGTAAAAGAGTAACTATTTCTTCCCATAGCTTCTGATTTGCTACCGGCTTGCCACCAGCGGTTAACCATCCCCGCCGTTGCCAATTAGTTAACCAGCCTTTCATAATTGGGTCCAGTACATAATGTGAATCCAAAATCGCTGTAATTGGTTGATCTTGGAGGCCAAGTTCTAATAGTTTAGTTAACGCTTGGATTAAAGCTGTAATCTCCATTTTATTATTAGTAGCCCCAAATTCGCCAGCAGTTCCTGTATAAGCTTGATCTTTAGTTTGAATAAAATAAGCCCAGGCCGCTTTATCATCTGCCTTAACATGCTGCCCCAACTTATTGCCATGATTACGGGAGCCTCCATCAGTATAAACAAGAATATTATCAGAATAATCAACTGCTTTAGTCGATGGTACGGTATTTCCCGTAGTCTGAAGCCACTCATTAGCACCTTTAAGCGTTAAGAAGCTTTTGAACTTAGCATTTGGATATCCATTAACTTCCTTCTGACATTCAGCCCAAGTTTTATATATTCCTGGATGACGACCTTTTTTGACCGCATAATATTTTTTTACCATAAAAATCCCCTAATTAAATTTCAAATTACATCATATATTAGAATATCATATCAGCAAGAAATCATTTCTGCAAAATTATTAAATAGCTATTTCCTTGATTGATATTCTCTTTACGCTTTACAATTTTTTTGTTACAATAATATAGTTGAAATGGAGACATACTCAAGTGGCTGAAGAGGACGGTTTCGAAAACCGTTAGGCGTGTAAAAGCGTGCAGGGGTTCAAATCCCCTTGTCTCCTTTATCTAAAGTTTTGCTGATATTCAATAGTTGTTAAAACGTTGATATATCGGCTTTTTTATTTTCATCAGAATTACTATAAAAGCTATTTTTAATCAATTCTGCGGAAAAACTGCGGAAAATAAATTTACTTGTCAGCATGATGGGCTACTGTTATTCAGTAGTCTTTTTTATTTTGCCTTGAATATATCTAGTGGTATTAAGAAAAATATTCAAAATATCTTTTATAGGGTGACAAATACGACAATGCTTTTTATGAGGTGCCCAATCTGCCCATAGCTAACGAACAACCGTCATTTCCCTTTTAGGGACTGAAAAAACTGAATATATTTCGTGAAATATAAGTTTATATCAAGTGCATTTTGTATCTGATACTTTTTGTACGTTTTTATGGCAATTTACCATCGGATGGTTTTTCCAGTTAATGGTTCATTCCCTTTTTTAGGGAGTCTTCTATGTCCGAATTTAATTAATAGCAAGTAAGGGGATGATATTTTTATTTGGTGTATGATCTGTACATACAAAAAACGGCCTTTTAGCTTTTGAAGTGCTAAGGCCATTTATTTTATTCCCTTTTACAAGGGTTTATCTACTGGTATGCGTCATCTAGTAATTTATTTTGTTCTTCCATCATTTTATCGATTGCATTATCTAGTTCATCAAACATTCTAATCACCCCCATTCCTTTCTAGGGTTTGTGGATACAACACCATTCCATATTCTAGCGTTTTCATTGTTAAGCCACTTATTCATTTTGTGCATTGTATCAAGAGTTATTGACGGGTGCATATCTATATTATTGATACCCTCATTAGTCTTAGTGAGCAAGTCTGAAATATGCTGGTCTAACTGTGATAGTTTCGCTTCCATACTAGAAGATGGTTGAGTTCTAAGTCTGAGGTCAGAAATAACGTTACTGTTTTGGGTATTGATAGCATTAATTGAAGTAGTGAAGTTTGAAGCTAGGTTATCGTTAGCTATTCTTTCAATCTGTCCGGTTATTCCCGCTATGGTTTGTTTAACATTAGAAAATCCATTCAATAAACCATTGTTAAAACCTTGCATAATTGCTTGACCTGCCGGAATAAGTAAACGTGCATCCAAACTTATTGGCCCCTTGTGTGCTTTAATCCATCCGGCGATACCACTAATAAAACTTTTGATGCTATTCCAAACAGATTTTAGACCATTAAAGAATGAGTTCATAATTGCCCTACCTTGAGCGCTTAAATCAACATGAACTACTGATTTAATAAAACCTACCCCAGCATTGAATACACCTTTAATTGCATTCCAAACACTAGAAACTACACCCTTCATGGCATTCATAGCACCTTGTACAATTGCCCTTGCTCCATTAAAACCACCAGAAATTACACCTTGAGTTGCACTAATAGCACTGCTAATTACAGCAACAATAGTATTCCATACCCCAGAGATTACAGCTACTAGGCCATTCCAAACACCACTAGCTACGGCGACAATTCCATTCCAAAGACCACTCATGAATGCTGAAAAGCCAGACCAAGCTGTTTGAATTGAATTAACCACAGTTATGACTATTGCTACTAGGGAATTCCAAACAGTAGAAGCAGTGGTGGTAATTCCTACCCACAAGGTACTAAAGAATGTAGAAATACCATTCCATACTGTCTTAATTGTAGTAACACAGGAAATTACAGCACTAGATACAGTGTCCCATACTGTGCTTCCAACACTGGCTAATACTTGCCAAGCACTTTGAAGCCAATTCATAAAGTCACTCCATAACGCTTTACCAAGTTTAGTTTGAGTAAAGAAGTAAGTTAATGCAGCAACTACGGCTATAATTCCTGCAATAATAGCCCCCACAGGATTAGCAGTCATAGCAACGTCTAGCGCAATAAAAGCATTTTTTACGGTGCTAATAATCTGAACAACTCCTAGTAAACCTAAGAAAGTACCGATAAAAGTTAATAGTCCGGTAGACAATGTTGAAAAAATATCGCCAAGCCCAGATGACTTCATAAAGTCAAAAAAAGACTTAATGGTTGGGGTCACAGCCTTTAATGCAACACTAATACTATTCATTGCTTTTTCAAAGCCAGAACCAATATTAGTAATAATATCAGCAATACTAGATCCACTGATAGCTTGTGTGAATTGACTTACCGACTGTATTAGATTAGCTAAACCACGTGATATAGCTGTTTTCATATTTTGGAATGATGTTCCAATACCACTGGTAGCATCTTTGGCAATACTATGCAGTGAAGCAAGACCACCGCCACCGCTTTGATCTAATTCTACTAAGGCGTTTTGAAAATCCTTTACTGATATTTTCCCAGAAGATAAACCATCTTTTAATTGTCCGGTAGTCATCCCCATTTGTTTAGCAATAGCATTTAATACCGGCCCCATGTTAGAGTTCATCATTGATATCCAAGTCATACCGTCAACCTTACCATTAGCGAATGCTTGCGAAAGTTGAATAACGGCATTATTAACATCTGCAGTTGAACCTCCAAACCCGATAATTGCATCATTCAAAGCACTATATACTTTTTGCGATTTTCCTAAATTACCAGTAGAAGCGGCTATCATTTGAACACCTTTTACAGCTTGGTCTAATGGAGTAGGAAGCCCCATAATACTATTCTTTAATCCGGCCATTGCACTTGTTATCTGTGAAGAATTAAATCCCATATTAGTAAAAGTACGGGTAGCATTATTCAACGTATCCATACGATTAACAGCATCCCCTACGGAGTTTGTAATAGCTCCAATGGCTTTACTAGCTATTTGCATTGCTCCAATAGCTTTGGCAGTTTCCTTAAAAGTATTATTAAGGTTTTGTACTGGTTTATCAGCACCACTTGTTGAACCTTGAATTGTTCCCTTTAATTTTGACGCTACATTTGCGATATTTTGAAAAACTGGGGTCATATTATCTACTGCGGATAATATGGCTTTAACACTGTAGCTTTCAGTCAAAATATTCACCTCTCATTCTGAAAAACATTATAATTTTCTCCTTTCTGTTATAATTTATTTGTTTCAATGCTGGGGATGTGCTTACTAGGTGCATCCTTTTCTATTTGACTAATTTTCTTAGGTCGTTAACAAATTGCATAGATTGAAAAGTGAATGCTGGCTTTAATGTTGGCCGTGCTTCCATAAAACGAGTACCAAATTCAAGATAAGAAAAATACTTAGTGTGCGGCATCACAGTAGCAGTTAAGCCATCGTCAGTGAATGATAGTTTAGTCGATCTGCGAGTATTGCCAGTTGGTTTAATAAATACTCGGCCTTTGCCTTTTACCCATTCATAGTGACCGGTATATTTAGCGGCCATATTGGCTTGTGTCTGAGTATGAAGCTTTGCACCGTTCTTTTTAACTACTTGCTGAATGAGCTCTTTACTTGCTCTTTCTTTAAGGCCTGCTTGGAGCTTATCCATTCCAACTATTTTAGAATTTGTAAATTTACTCAAACTTTAGCATCCTCCTTTATACGTAAATCAGGAATAATACTCTTGTCGATGTGGTAGTACTTGCTAATCGTTGCTAAACATTCAGCATATTCAAGACAAGCTCTTTTTAACTTTCGATAATAAGGATTGTTACCGGATATATTAAGTTTCATTTGAATGTGCTGTTGTTTTAGTTTGTCAAAATAGCGACCTTGAATAATGATCTTACTTTCTTCGGAACATCCCCCAATAGCCGCATGGATTATTTTATTAGCCATATCATAGATTGAGTGATTAATAAATTTATCCTCGTTTTTATTAATTTGTACTGGTGCTTTCGGCATTCCGTCAAGGCTAGGAGATGTTATAAACCACTCGCTACTTCTTCGATAAATTACAGGGTAATCATCCTTAAAAAATTTATCTACATTGTGGTAAACGGTATTCAGTTGTTCTTTGCTGTACTTCTTAGATGTTTTCAATGATTACTACACTCCTAGCAGGCAAACGATTAAGGGAATGAACGCCATTATATCAGCACTTAACGGTAATATAAGGAAGGCAAATCCCTTGTATTGAATAGGATTTAATAACAGGTTTTGAGAGGTTCTCCAAGTAGAACGTCTTTTTTATTAGTGAAACATTGCTAATGCGGCTGTGAACACAATAAGGATTGAAGCAAAAGTCCATTCCCCAAAGTCAACTTCTTTATTATACTTACCTGCCACAATCATTCCGGAAACCGGAACCGCTGAGACACTCATTACTATTAACGCAAGACTTAAATATTTCATTATCTATCTCCTGTATACTTTATTTCTTATTGTAAGGCTCTCTGATAAATTCTAGCCTTGAAAGGATAAATTTGTACTAGGCAAGACTTTCATTTTATTTCTTGTACATCATGAACGTTAGTACTGCGAAATAAACGTGTGTTTAA
>BLMQ01000093.1:0-1826 GCA_011958095.1 Lactobacillaceae bacterium
TCCACGAGGTTTAAAAATGTCTAGTCCAGCACCAATTGCTGCTACTTTGGGCTCGTATTCAAGGTAAACTTTACCACCACCAGATTGTTCAGCGGCTTGAATAATTGCCTTTCGTTCAATCTCAGTAATATTCGTTGGTGCGCAGATCATGATGTTTGGCTTTGACATAAACCCTTTAACGCTTAGTTTACCAATAAAGTAGGAAAGCATTTCTTGAGTAACATCAAAATCAGAAATAACTCCATCCTTTAATGGACGAATGGCCCGAATGTTACTAGGAGTACGTCCAACCATTCGGTATGCTTCTGAACCAACAGCCAATACTTTATTGGTTTTTGTATCAACCGCCACAACTGACGGTTCATTTAGAACAATACCGTTGCCTTGAACATAAATCAAAACATTGGCAGTTCCCAAATCAATTCCAATATCCTTTGCCATTAATTTCTTCTCCTTTTAGCTAGTTAAGTTTTAACACTAAACTCGTTAATATCGTTCGTAATTATACCACAAAATAGGGATACAGATAGACGTCGCTTACGAATCTTTAATCTTGATTTGTTTTATTCTTAGAAGGCTTTATTGCCAATTTAATTTTATCCTCGACATCAATTCGATCAATCTTGGCCCCTAATTGTTGTAACTTTTGGTGAAGGTGGTAATATCCCCGATCAATATATTTTAAGTTACGAACCTGGGTAATTCCGTCAGCAACTAACCCAGCCAATACTAAAGCAGCTCCTGCCCGTAAATCAGAAGCGGCTACTTCAGCACCACTAAAACGCGTAGGACCATTTAAAACCGCAACCGAACCACTGATTTGAAAATCAGCATTCATTCGTCGTAATTCTTCTAAATGCATAAAACGCTTCTCAAAGATCGTTTCATCCAGGGTACTGGTCCCATTTGCCAAAAGCTGGAGAACAGACATTTGTGGTTGAAGATCAGTAGGAAATCCTGGGTATGGGAGAGTCTTAATATTCGTGGGAATTAGAACAGAAGTCCCAAGAACACGGATCCCGTCTTCTTGAACGATGACTGTCACACCCATTTCCTCCAATTTAGCAATTAGTGAGGTGTTATGCTCAGCGATTGCTCCTTCAACCACTACATCACCATTAGTAATGGCTGTCGCAATCATGAACGTCCCCGCTTCAATCCTATCTGGCATTACTGTATGTTCACAACCATGAAGGAAATTAACCCCTTGAATCCGGATAATGTCTGTTCCAGCACCATGAACACGTGCACCCATTTTATTCAACATATTTGCTAAATCAACAATTTCAGGCTCACTGGCGGCATTTTCAATTGTCGTAATTCCCTGCGCAAGGGTTGCTGCCATCATCAGATTTTGCGTTGCACCGACACTAGGAAAATCTAGATAAATATGATCACCAATTAAGTGTTCAGCCCGCGCTTCTAAGTATCCATCGTGTTGCTCAATAACCGCTCCTAATTGACGTAATCCCTTAAGATGTAAGTCGATTGGCCGCGAACCAATCGCACATCCACCAGGAAGCGCAATTTGCGCATGACCTGTCCGAGCTAGCAAGGGGCCTAAGACTACCATCGATGCCCGCATCCGGCTAACATATTCTAATGGTGCTTCAGATGATACAGGGTCAGATGCATCAATTGTTAAAACATGCTTATTTTTATCAAAATCTACTTTTATATTTAAGAACCGTAATAACTGATTCATTGTCGTTACATCTGATAAAATGGGAACATTTGATAATTTAATGTTTCCGCTAGAAGCCAAAATAGATGCCGCTTGAATTGATTTGGGAACTGCCAATGTTTTGATTTATGTTCAAGGCAAC